>CAZIQJ010000005.1:0-31415 GCA_964541285.1 uncultured bacterium
ACCAAAAAAGAAGATGCTCGCACCGTGAAGCCTCAGACCCTTGAGCTGCTTTCGGCGCGCAAGGCGGACGCGGCGCAGAACCAGGCCGTTGAAAACGCCCGCTTTATCGCGGAAGGCGTTTTGATGGCCCGTGACCTGATCAATGAACCCGCAAACATCATGACTCCGCAAAAGCTGGCTTCTGAAGCCAGGCAAATGGCGCAGCGAAAGAAAATCAGCTGTGAAGTTCTGGATCAGGCAGAATTAAAGCGGCTGAAAATGGGCGGGATTCTGGCTGTGAACCAGGGAAGCGTTACGCCGCCCGCTTTGATTATTCTGGAATACGGGCAGCAGTATAAAAAGAACGGCACGGTTTGTCTCGTCGGCAAGGGCGTGACGTTTGATACGGGCGGCATTTCCATCAAGCCGGCCAAGGACATGGAAAAAATGAAATACGATATGTCCGGGGCCGCGGCCGTGATCGCCACGCTTGGCGTGCTCGCGGACATCAAACCCAAAATTCATGTCGTGGGCCTGGCGCCCGCCGTTGAAAACAACGTGGCGGAAAACCCCCAGCGGCCCGGCGATATTATCCGCATGTACAACGGAAAGAGCGTTGAAGTTCTGAACACGGACGCGGAGGGCCGGTTGATTCTGGGCGACGCGCTGGCGTACTGTGAAAAATACAAACCCAAGGCCATTATTGACCTCGCGACCCTGACCGGCATGTGCGCCTACACTTTCGGCGACAAGGCCATCGGCCTGCTCGGCAATGATGAAAAACTTCTGAACCGCGTCAAGAAATCCGGCCAAGCCGTGGGCGAGCGCTGCTGGGAACTTCCTCTCTGGGACGAATACGCGGAACAGATCCGCGGGCATCATTCCGATTTGCAGAATATCGGCGGACCTTACGGCGGCACCATCACAGCCGCGAAATTTCTCCAGGAATTTGTTCCGGCCAAAACTCCGTGGGCGCATCTGGACATCGCGGGCATGGCGTGGACAGACTCCAACCGCGCGGACTGCGTCAAGGGCGGCACGGGAGTAGGCGTACGGCTTCTGGCGGATCTTTTAAGCGATTTTTGACATGCGTCCGGAGCTGGAGGAGTTTGTCAGGCTTTTCAACAGTCAAAAATTTTTCGAAGCCCATGAAGTGCTTGAAGGTGTGTGGCGGAAACTGCAGCCCGGCTCCGAACGTGATTTTTACCAGGGCCTGATCCAGGCCGCGGCCGCGCTTGTCCATGTTCAGAGAAAAAACCTTGGCGGCGCGCAGAGCCTTCTGGAAAGCGCGCGGGGTTATCTGGAGACAGCCGAGCCTTTTTCGGGCTGGATGGATCTTGAGCCTTTTCTGGATAAAATCTCTTCCTGCATAGAGGGCAAACCGTCTTTTCCCCGGATTCTCCTGAAGGAAAATCCTTAAGTTTCCGGCAAAAAAGCCGTAAAACGAATGGATAAAGTATCCGCCCAAAAGGAGGGCTTATGAAAACCAAAAATTTGAAATCCCTGTCCGCATTCATGCTTCTTTTTATGACCGTCTCTTATCTTCCCTCTGCTTCTGCTGAAGGCTTCAAGCAGGGAGCTTCGTCGCTTCTGCTTCCGACTACAGGTCAGGCCATGAATGGCGAGTTAGGAGCCAAGAAAACCAAGCTTATGGCCGGTGTTGAAGTCGCCGCGATTACGGCCGTGACGGTCATTGGTTTCGCGGGCGGCGGACCCGCTGTCTGGTTTGGTGCCGGACCGCTTCTTGCCAACCATCTTTACAGCTCTGTTGACGCCTACCGCACCGCGCGGCGCAACCCGGATGCTTCCTATACTGCCAATCAGGACATGCAGGAAGCCCAGCGCAACATCGAGTATTCCCGTCAGCGCCGTTTTGACAGGGAAGAAGCCTACCGCTCCGACATCCGTGACCGCATTCAGCGCGCGGGCGAACAGGGCGGCAGGTAAAAACCGCACCCGGCCTTTTTGCGCAGCGCAGAGCCTCAGCCGCCTTTTCTAAACCGTCAGCTGGATATTGCTGCGTCCGTATGGGCCGAGATTTCCGCCGCCCGCACTCCCGCAGACCGCTGGCTCGGAAGCTTTTTCCAGCATAACCGCAAAAAATTCGGCGTGAAGGACCGCCGTCTTTACGCGGAAACCATCTACGCGGCGTTCCGCCATAAAACTCTTCTTGAGCTCTGGATCGCCGAAGGCGGCGTTTTGCCCGGCGACCGGAACCTGGCCATGGCTTTTCTCGCAGCCTCTTCCGAAGACCTGCTGACAGAAACGGATTTCTGGGGATTCGCGAATCAACATGGATGGAAATTCACCTCCGCCCACTTTCGCGCTATCAAGAAGCATGAGCTGCCGCCCTCGCAGGAACACCTGCGTTCAGGCGATCCGGTGAAACTTCTCTCCGTGCTTTATTCCTTTCCGGAATGGCTGATTCGCAGATGGATCGCGTTTTTTGGAGAGGAGCAATGCCTGCAGCTTCTCGATGTCTGCGCCAGAAGGCCGCCTTTTGTCATCCGGGTCAATCCGCTCAAAATTTCCCGCAAAGAATTGAAGGGGAAGCTCATGACCGCGGGCCATCAGGTCAGGGAAACAGCGCAGTCGCCTTATGGCCTTGTTTTTGAGGAGCGCGCCAATCTTTTTGGAAGTCCGTTTTTTCAGGAGGGCCTGTTTGAAGTCCAGGACGAAGGCAGCCAGCTGGTTGGAATTAAAATGGCGCCGGCGCCGGGTGAATGGGTCTGGGACGCGTGCGCGGGCGGTGGAGGAAAGACCCTGCTCCTGGGCGCGCTGATGCAGAACAAGGGCCGCGTGGTGGCCACAGACATCCGCATGAGCAAGCTGGATGAGCTTGCCAAACGCGCGAAACGCGCGGGGCTGCACAATGTTTTTCCTGCGGACTTGAAGCGTATGGCGGAAATGAAACACGCCCGCAGAGGTTTTGATAAAATTCTGGTCGACGCGCCCTGCTCAGGGACAGGAACGCTGAGGCGCAACCCTGATGCCAAGTGGAAGCTGACCGAAGATGATTTTGCCAGACACCAGAAAGACCAGCTGGAAATCCTGGAAAGCGTTCTGCCTTATCTGAAGGAGGGCGGGCGGATTTATTACGCCACCTGCTCGCTGGAGCCGGAAGAAAACGAGCAGGTCATGGAGAAATTTATGGAGAAGCACCCTGAGCTTTCCCAGGTTCCCATAGGGGAAACAGGGCCTTTTCTGCGGTTTTTCCCTCCCAGGGATCAAACCGATGGATTTTTTTTGGCTGTAGCCGAAAATAAAAAGAGGGCTTAAAATGAACGCACGGAGATTTTATGAATAAAAAATTTATCAGCGCAATCTGTCTTTTTTTTCTTTTTACCGCGGCGTCGCCCGCGCCTCCCATCAGCCCGGAACTTGAACGGGAAGGACGTTCGGACCTCAGCCCGAAACAGAGGGTCGGCTATGTCATGAAACGCGGCGCCTTGAACGTGCTTTCGGAATTCGCTTTTCTGGAAGTCGGGCGTACGGCTGAAATCGAAAAGCGAGAGCATCCCAAATCCTGGCTGCTTCGCTTGCCCCCGTTTGGTTTCACCAATTACGCCTACCGCATGTTTTCCGGGCTTTTCGACCTGGTGGTTTTTCCTTTTGTCGCGCCCTTCACCGATGACATTCGCCCCTTGACCGAGACCTTCGACCTTCCGGAATATCCCTGGATCAAGGAAGAAGAACTCTGATCTCCCGCAATGCCCATCCGTTGTCCGAAATGCGGCAGACAGCATGATGTCCTGGAAATGCAATCCGCCGGCGAAGTCCGCTGCACCTGCGGCCAGCGCCTCGACCTTTCTCTTTTAAACAACCCTGAAGATTTCCTGCGTTTTTTTGAAAACGAGGAAGACCTTGAGAAAGCGCGCGAGGTCCAGGAAGCGGCCCAGTGGATATGCCAGATGATCCTGGATGAAAATTCCGAAGAAGTGGATATTGAGATTGCGAAAGAAGAACTGCGGCAGAAAGTCCGGCGTCTTTTTCCGGACAAGATGGACACCTACCGGATGATTTACGAGGCCCGCTTCAAGCGCCTCTGGGACCAGTTCCGAGCGTCCTGACAGCCAGTGCCGGGTCATCGGTAAAAACAGCATCAGCTCCGTTTTTGGCAAGCTCCAGCAGCGTTTTTTCCTGATTGACCGTCCAGAAAAAAGCCCTCATTTCCTTTTGGTGCAGGTAGTCTATAAAAGCTTTCTCGTAAAAAGCCATACCGCACTGTTTCTCGACGGGCATCGAAGCTATTGCCAGCCCGTCTTTTTTCGGCGCTGCCGACATTTTAAAATCAAGATAGATCCTCATCAGTTCGCGGCGTGACAGGAACCTCGGAATTTCCGGATAAAAACGTTTCATGATCGAGGACACGGTGAAGTGTTTGGAACCCACGATGCTGCGGCCTTCAAGCCTGTGAGCGCGCAGCAGTTTGACCGCCATATGCGTCAGCTCTTCGGAGTTTTGCTTGATTTCCACGGCGAATTTTTTGTCTGGGAAGGTTTCGAAAAGTTCCCGGAGCGAAGGGATGCGCAGGCCCTTGCCCCGGAACGGAAAAGCCTTGTTCGCGTCCGGATCAAAATGATATCCTGCGTCATATTCACGAAGCTCCCTGAATGTTCTGGATACAGCATAGCCGGAACCGTTCGTGGTCCGCTCCAGTTTTGCATCGTGAAGAATAAAAGGAACTTTATCTTTTGAAAGCCAGACATCGAATTCAATGATATCGGTGAACTGAAAGCCCATGCGGAAGGATTCCAGGGTGTTTTCAGGGCAAAACCTGGCGGCTCCCCGGTGACCGATGACTACCGGTTTTTTTTCGAAGTTCATGGAGGATTATTATAAGCAATGAGCGCGCGTACTTCCAGAAACGCTTTTCTCAGCATTATTCTTGTGGAGCCTGAAAACCCGGACAATATCGGTTCCGCGGCCCGCGCCGTCAAGAACATGGGCTTTTCAGACCTTCGGCTGGTCAATCCGCCTGATGGCTGGCTGGCCGGCGCGAAAAAAATGTCCATGTCCGCCTATGATGTGGCGCGGCGCGCCAGGGTCTTTTCCTCCCTGAAAGAAGCGGTTGCTGACCTTAAAATGACGGTGGCCACCACGCGGCGTTACGGACCCAAGCGCGGCATGTTTCTTCCCTTTGAAGAGGCGCTGGATAAAATACGCGGGCTGGTCCCCAAAAGCAGCGTGGGCATTGTGTTTGGCAAGGAATCCAAGGGCCTGGACAATGCTTCGCTCAGGCTCTGCGACTGGGTCACGACCATCCCCGCGTATTCCAAGTACCCTTCGCTGAATCTGTCGCAGGCGGTTCTGATTTTGTGTTATGAGATTTCCAAAAAATTTTCCCGGGGCAAGACCCTGAACGCCACGGAAATGGAATTTGTTCCCAACGAGGAAGTCCTCGAGGTTCTGGGGCGTTTCAGAAAAGCGCTGCTGACCCTGGGTTATGAGGAAACAGGAACCACGACCATCGTGGACAGGATCACCGCGACCTTTCACCGCCTGCTCAAGCGCGGCGGTCTTCTGGCCTGCGAGGCCCAGATGCTTCGGGGGCTTTCGCGCAGGATTTGCCAGACAACAGATTTGATTGCAAAGAAAGGCTGATTTCAGTAGATTACCCTCATGGACGCAGCCAAACTGAAGGAAGAACTTCTCAAGACCATCAAGGAAAAGGCGCTTCTCAAGGGCGGGGAAAGAACCCTGGCCTCCGGGAAGACGTCAAGTTTCTACATTGACGGCAAGCAGGTCACGCTGGATCCTCACGGCATTGTGCTGGTCGGAAAAGTCATTCTTTCCATGCTGGCGGGCAGCAAAGTGGACGCGGTAGGAGGCCCCACCCTGGGCGCTGACCCTATTGCCGCGGCCGTTTCCCTCTTGAGTTCCCAGACAGGCCATCCCATGCGGGCGTTTATCGTGCGCAAGGAAGCCAAAAAACACGGGATGCAGAAGATGATCGAGGGCCCTATGCTTCAGGCTGGGGACCATGTGGTCATGCTGGAAGACGTCATTACGACGGGCGGCTCGGTTCTGACCGCGATCAAGGAAGTGGAAAAGCTTCAGGCCAAGGTCATCCGCGTTATTTGCCTGGTGGACCGCAATGAAGGCGCCGCGGAGCTTCTGGCGCCCTATAATTACTCCCCGATTTTCAGTCTTCAGGATTTAGGCCTGTAATTCCCGGTTTAGCCCCTTTTTCAAACACTCTTTAAAAATAAAAAACGGAAGTCTGCGTTTAAGCAAACTTCCGTTTTTTATTTCAAGCCTGAAACTGAAAAGTTATTTCTTAACGTATTCCAGCGGATCGCGGGCCGGAGCAGGCTGTTCTTCAACAACCGGGGTCGGAGCGGAAACTGCGGGTGCCGGCGCGGCAGCGGGAGCCACAGATTCTTCTTCGACTTCAAGGCAGTTGGAATAGTCTTTGGAAACCGGGATACCATTGAAGCCCGGAACCCAGAAGGTCGCAACGTCCAGCACGCCGGAGGTCGCGCGAAGAGCGGTACAGGCAATACCACCGCCAAGGCCGGTCAGGGTGCCAACGAAAGGAGGGCCATCCTGGGTGCCATGCACGGTCTGGACGATGACGTCCACGAAACAGGTAGCGGCGTTCACAAGACCGCGGCCAAGCATGCCGCCGACCTTTTTGCCGTACTGGTCTGATTTAGCCATTTCCCACACACTTTCTTCACCGGCGCGGGCGACGGGAATGAGGGTGAGAAGCATTAAAAACGCCAATAACAAAGTCCCTTTTTTCATCTGCTGACTCCTTTTTTTGGTCTGAAAGAAACTATGAGAACAAGCTGCTTGAGAGATCAAGAATATTATATTTAGGGGGTTCGATCAATATTTTTCTTTAAACCCTTACAAACAGGCTACTTACAGCCCGGAAGCCTTATAAAAATAGATAGCAATACTTGACTTTATATAATAATAACGGTATATTCTTATCCAGAATAACAGTTTAACGATCAACACTATAATAAAAATAAGCAGAGGGAAAATGAAAATGGAACAGCAAAAAGCTGAACAGCCCAAGAGACCTGAACGCACGCAAATCATGACCCCCAAAGAAGCGGCCAAGTATCTCGGTTTTCACCTGGTGACCATCTACAGGCTCCTGAAAAAGCAGGAAATTCCCGCGACCAAGATCGGCGGCCAGTGGCGCTTCAAGAAAGACGTTCTGGATGCGTGGCTTTTAGACCGGATGAAGGGCTAGTTTTCCGGTTTAAACCCGTTTTCCAATAACACTTTCTTTTTGGTTCTCACGTCATTCCTTCGCAAGGACTGCCTATGATTGAGACAAATGCGCCATCCCTGCGTCTGCCCGCGGGAGTTGATGAAAAAAAGTGGTGCGCTGCCAAGTGGTTCGCTCTCTACACGCGTTCACGCCATGAAAAAGCCGCAGAGCGCGAGCTGAATAAAAAAGGTCTTCAAACCTTTTTGCCCCTCCGCCGCGTCACGCGCCAGTGGTCTGACCGCAAAAAAATCGTTGAGGAACCTCTTTTCAAGGGCTATCTCTTCGTTCATTCCTCGTTGTCCGAAAAATTCAGCGTCCTCAACACTTTCGGTGTCGTGAATTTTGTTCACTCCGGGCCGGAAATCGCGGAAGTGTCTGAAAAAGACATTATGGCCGTGCGCCATTTCGTGGAACACGATATTCCGATGGACCCTTTTCCGTACCTGAAGGAAGGGCAGAGAGTTTATGTCCGTTCCGGGCCCATGAAGGGCGCGGAAGGCTTTGTGGTGCGTAAAGACAAGCATTGCCGCCTGGTTATTTCCGTGGATGCTTTGAAACAGTCCGTATCTGTGCTGATAGATGAAGCCTGTGTGGAGCCTTTTTAACGCGTTTCAGGCGGAGATGATTTTATTTTAAACAAGTCCTCGTAGGTCACAGAATGCGCTGTGACTGAGAGGGCGAAGCTGTAAATAAGCGCGAATCAAGGAGAACGATCATGGGATTCTGGACAAACAAAAAAACGCTGGTGACGGGCGGCGCATCGTTTATCGGCTCACATCTTGTGGATGCGCTGATTGAAAAAGGCGCGAAGGTCCGTGTGGCGGATGATCTCAGCAGCGGCCGGCAGGCCAATATCCAGGGTCATATCGACCGCAAGGCCGTGGATTTCCAGCATGTTTCCCTGCTGACTACGGATGCCTGCGCCAAAGCGGTCCAGGGTATGCAGGTGGTTTTTCACCTGGCCGCCAATCATGGCGGGCGGGGATATGTCGACCTTCATCAGGCCGCATGCGCCACGAATTTCATGCTCGATGGAATGATTTTTAATGCCGCCAGAGAAGCGGGAGTTGAAAAAGTCGTGTACGCGTCTTCCGGATGTGTCTATCCCAACCATATCCAGACAGATGTTAAAAAAGAAATTTATCTTACCGAAGACATGGTCGGACCGCCGTATGACGCGGACAATACTTACGGCTGGGCCAAGCTTATGGCGGAATTCACGCTGCGCGCTTACTACAAGGACCACAAGATGAAGTCCGCTTCCTGCCGTTTTTTCACGGTTTACGGAGAGCGCGGCCATGAAAATCACGCGGTCATTGCCATGATCGCGCGCGCTTTCGTGAAGCAGTCTCCCTTTGTAGTTTGGGGGACAGGGGAGCAGATCCGCAACTGGACGCATGTCAGCGACATCGTTAAAGGCATGATTCTGTCCGCGGAAAAAATTGATGACGGTTCCGCGGTCAATCTTGGAACCATGGAACGCACCCGTGTCATTGACGCGGTCAAGGAAGTCCTGCGTTATACCGGCCACAGCGCGCCGATCGAGCTGCATCCTGAAATGCCGACCGGGCCTTACAACCGGGTAGCGGACAATTCCCTGGGTAAAAAGCTGCTGGGCTGGGAACCCGAAGTCAAATTTATGGACGGCCTTCACCGCACCATCGATTGGTATTTCAAGACCAAAGACCGCGGGCAGGTGGAAAAAATTCTCCAGAAAATGCTGACGGAGCGTTAAAAATGAGTCAGGACAAAAAAGGCGGAAACGAATACGAGGTTGTGATCGAGCGGACCCGCAATTACTTCCAGGTTCCCTGGAGGGAGCTTGTTCATTACCGGGATCTTCTCTGGCTGCTTGTTCGCCGTGATTTTATTTCCAAATACAAGCAAACCATTCTCGGTCCGGTCTGGTTTGTGCTTCAGCCGCTGCTGACCACGCTGGTTTTTACCATTATTTTCGGCAAAGTGGCGAAGCTCCCGACTGACAGTATCCCGCCCATGCTTTTTTATCTCTGCGGACTTCTGGCCTGGGACTATTTCGCGCAGTGCGCGCAGGCTACTGCGACTTCCCTCAGTTCAAACGTGCATCTTTTTTCAAAGGTCTATTTTCCGCGTCTGGTTATTCCGCTTTCCATCGTGGTGTCCAACCTCATGAAATACGCGCTGCAGCTTTGCATCTTTATGGGGTTTTATCTGTATTTCAAGCTGGCGACGCCGGCTTCTTCCGTCATTGATCCCAACGGGGCGGTTTTTCTTTTACCTGTCGCGGTGTTCATGACCGCGCTGACCAGCCTGGGGGTGGGGCTTTGGGTCTGCGCCATGACTGTTAAGTACCGTGACTTTCAGCATCTGGTAGGTTTCTCCATTCAGCTCTGGATGTACGGCACGCCTGTGATTTATCCCATGAGTCTGGTTCCTGAAAAATGGAAATGGCTGGTGCTTCTGAACCCCATGTCCGAGATTCTGGAATTCTACCGCTATGTTTTCTTCGGGACTTCCGCGCCGGAAATTCCCGCGCTTCTTCTTTCTTTCACTGTCTCACTGGTCATTTTCCTGACCGGCCTTTTCATGTTTAACCGCGTGGAGCGGACCTTCGTCGATACGATTTGATGCAGAGCCTGCCTCAAAAATCCCCTGGCCGCGTTCCCGAACTTGACGGGATAAGGGGATTCGCGCTCCTGCTCGTCCTGACCGCGCATTTGATCGTTTTTCGGGACCCCTGGCTGGATGAAAATGTGAAAAAGGGCGTGCTTTGCATGGCCTACGGAGGCATGGACATTTTCTTTGTTCTCTCCGGTTTTCTTATCGGCGGCAATCTTCTGGACAACCGGGACGCCAAAAATTATTACGGGGTTTTTTATCTCCGCCGGGCGCTCAGAATTTTTCCGCTCTATTACCTTCTTATTCTGTCTTATTTTCTGGTCGGCGTGTTTGATCTTTCCCGGAGTCTGCATCTGGACTGGATTTATTTCGAAAGGCCGTCGCTGAAGCCGTACGTGCTTTTTATGCAGAATTTTTATATGGCGCATCACGCCAGCATTTTCGGCCTTTATCTGGGAATCACCTGGTCTTTGGCGGTTGAAGAACAGTTTTACGCGCTCCTTCCGGCCCTGGTCAGGAACTTCAGAAAGTCACTGCCCTGGCTTTTGCTGACGCTGGTGGCGCTGGCTCCCGCGGTCAGGATTTTTTTTCATTTTTCCACAGGGTCTTTTTTTCATCCTGGTCTCGCGGCTTCAATTCTGCTGCCCTCACGCTGGGACTCTTTCTTCCTTGGGGTCCTGGGCGCTTTTCTGGTCCGCAGGCAGGCGTTCACGGTTTTCTTCGGAGGATTCAAAAAATATTTTTATGCGGCCTTCTTTGCCGGCGTAATGGGGATTATTTACCTGACAGTCACACGCTCAAATCCGGGAACCCCTAACATGGTTTTTTTTGGCCACACGCTTCTGGCGGCTTTCTCGCTTCTGCTGATTTTGTTCAGCCTGCTGGATAGCCGCTCCATGATCGCCGGATTTTTTCGCATGAAATGGCTTTGCGGCCTGGGCCTGATTTCTTACTGCGTTTTTCTTGTTCATTTTCCGGTTGTCGCTACGATCAACGGAGTTGTGCGCAAGACCTCATCGCAGCCCCCGCTGGATTCTCCGGACGGCGCGCTGGTTATTTTTCTTTCACTGGCGGCTTCCGTTTTTATCGGGGCTGTTTCATGGAAATTTTTTGAGTCCCGCTGCATTGCTCTGGGGCATAGTTTTAAATACAGCAGGCCGGAAAAAAATTTTGAATCCGGTCACAGGGCGGCCGCTTGAAAACAGCGCTGATTACAACCACGATCCGGGTCCCTGAAGTTCTGCGGGATTACCGGAAGCTGGACCCGGAAGCTTTCTTTTTTATTGCGGGGGACAGAAAAACGCCGCACCGCGAACTTGAGGACTTCACCCGCAGCCTGGGCCATGCGCGGTATTACAGCGATTCTGACCAGGAAAAGCTTGGGTATGAAAGCAGTGAGGTCATCGGCTGGAACAAGATCATGCGGCGGAATATCGCGCTGCTGGAAGCCATCAAGTGGGGCGCTGATGTTATCGTGACGGTTGATGATGACAATCATCCGCTGGACCCGGATTATTTCGGGACTTTCCGGAATATTCTGACCCGGCCTTTTTCCGGGCTTTGCGTTTCTTCAAAAAGCGGCTGGTTCAATGCGGGAGAATGGCTGACTCCCAGGGTTTATCACCGTGGTTTTCCGCACCCGCTGCGTCATCAGGCCCCTGGCCTTGAAACAAAAAAAGTTTCAGGCATGCGCGTGGGGATCGCGGCCGGCATGTGGCTTGGGGATCCGGACATTGACGCGGTGGAAAGGCTGGCGCTCCGGCCCATGGTTGAAGGCGTTTCTTCTGAACTCAAGGCGGGTGTGGTGCTGGAGCATGGATGCGTGGGGCCGTTCAACACACAGAACACGGCGTTTGTGCGCGCGCTGGCTCCGCTGATGATGGTGTTTGTGGGGGTCGGCCGCTTTGACGACATTTTTGCTTCTTTCGTGGCGCAAAAGCTTATGTCCGGGGAAGGGTTTCATGTGCACTACGGTCAGCCCATGGTGCGCCAGGACCGCAACGAGCAGGACCTGATCCGCAACCTTGAGGATGAGATTTTTGGTATGCGCCACACCCTGCGTTTCTGGAAAGACCTTAGCGCTTTTGACCCCGGCGCCGGAAGCATTCCTGAGAAACTCGGCCGCCTTGGAAACGAATTCAAAAAATGGGACTACCTTCCGCCGGTCATGGCGGAGCAGACCGCGGCCTGGTGCCGGGACCTGGGGAAAATAAAATTTTTATGAGCTCAGCTGTCATTGAAGTGAAGGGGATTTCAAAGCGGTATGTTATCGGCCCGCGCCGTTCCAGGACTTTCCGCGAGCAGGTAGACCGCTGGTTTAACCGCATGGCCGGCCGCCCCGAAATCAGGCAGGGCCAGCCTGTTGCGGCGCCGGAAACCATATGGGCGCTCAAGAATATTTCTTTCTCACTGCGCAGCGGTGAAGTCCTGGGCATTATCGGCGCCAATGGCGCGGGCAAGTCCACGCTGCTGAAGATCCTCTCACGCATTACGGAGCCGACTGAAGGCAGGGCCGTTATCCGGGGGCGAGTGACATCGCTGCTTGAAGTCGGTACCGGTTTTCATCCGGAATTGTCCGGCCGTGAGAACGCCTATTTGAATGGCGCCATACTGGGTATGAGCCGCAGCGAGATGGACGCCAGGATCGGTGAAATCACCGCTTTCGCGGAGCTGGAAAAATTCATGGACATGCCTGTGAAGCATTATTCAAGCGGCATGTACGTCCGCCTGGCTTTCGCGGTCGCCGCGCATCTGGACCCTGACATTCTGATCATTGACGAAGTGCTTGCCGTCGGAGACATTGCGTTTCAGAAGAAGTGCCTTGAAAAAATAAAGGACCCGGCCAACAGCCACCGCGCTGTTCTTTTTGTCAGCCACAACCTTCAGATTATTCCCCAGATTTGTTCCCGGGCCATCCTGATCCACGAAGGGCAGATGCTTCAGGACGGCGAAGTGCGCGATGTCATCCAGCGCTACCGCATGCTGGTGGAGCCGGGGAGAAAATCCGTGACAGAGTTCCACGACGCTCAAAAAAAATTCGGCGTTCTCCGCGCCAAAATCACAACTTCGGACCCGGAAGGAAAACACCGTTTCGGCCAGCCGCTGAAGCTTGACTTTGAAATGCGGTTTCCCGCGAAGACGCGCGTTCCTTACCTTTCTTTCCAGGTTTTTGACATGGACGGCCGCGGCATTATTCATATGTGGAAGCCGCTTTCAGTTTCAGAGCTTAGTGAAGACGGTCTGTTCAGGGCCCGGTGCGTTATTCCAAAGCTGCGTCTGTACATGGGCAGCTACATGCTGGTCACGCATGTCGCGGATGCGCAGACGCATGAACATTATGAAGCGCTTCACGGCATCTGCTCTTTTGAAGTGACCATGGAAGGCACTCCGCGGGAATATTATTCCTGGTGGAAAGGCTCCTGCGCTTATATCGAAGAAGGAGAATGGAACGTTGAGCTTTTGTCCGGAAAATGAAGACGATACTGAAAAAGTGGAATGATTTTCTTGACCGCGCCGCGGGCCGGCGCATTTTGCAGGCCATGGTCCGGAGAACCGGAAATTTTGAAAATACCCGCTGGCTGGGCCGGCCGATGTGGCAGTTTCCGCTTGGCGCGTGGGTGCTTCAGGAAGTTATTTCTGAACTGAAACCGGATTTGATTGTGGAGACGGGAACGCACCGGGGCGGTTCCGCGTTTTATTTCGCCAGCCTTTGCGATCTGCTGAGTCAAGGCGAGGTCATCAGTATCGATATTCAGGCCGCGGCCACCCCTGAACATCCGAGGATTTCCTACTGGAAAGGCTCGTCCATTGATCCGGAAATAGTCGCCCGTGTTAAAAAACGTATCGCGGAAAAACGTGCCGGAAATATTTTAATCATACTGGACTCCAATCATAGCCGTGAGCATGTGGCCAGGGAGCTGGAAGCCTACGCGCCTTTGGTGCCCGAGGGGTCCTATATTCATGTTCAGGACGGAAGCATTGATGAACTTCCCTGTTTCAGGCGTGACGGCGCAGGGCCAAAGGCCGCGGCCCTGGATTTTTTAAAAAAGGACCCTTCTTTCAAACGGGACCTTGAAATCGAAAAGCGCTATGAAATCACGTTTCATCCCTGCGGGTGGCTGAAAAAGGTCAGAATGGATAAAAACGGAAGCGGACGTGGATAAAAAAATTCTGGAAGCTGTGCAGCCCTACACCATGCTCGACCGGTTCCGGCTGGAAAGCCTGAGCTCTCTGGCGGAACAGGTGGTTCGGGAAAACGTGCCGGGTGATTTTGTGGAATGCGGGGTCTGCAATGGCGGTTCTGCGGCTGTTCTGGCGGCAGGGCTGACGGGTTCACCGGAGAAAAAGATGTGGCTTTACGATACTTTTGAGGGTATTCCCGCGCCCGGGCCAAGAGATCCGCAGGAAGCGGCGGCTCTGGCAGGCCAGATGAAAGGCGATATCCGCAAGGTCCGCGAAATTTTTTCAAAAACAAATTTTCCGGAAGACCGGCTCAGGATCATGAAAGGTGAATTTGCGGAGACCTTCCGCAGCCTGCCTTCACAGGCCGCGCTGGTTCACATTGACGCGGATTGGTATGAAAGTGTGCTGCTTTGTCTCCGCACGTTTTACCCGCTTGTTCCGGACGGCGGCATGATTATTCTGGATGACTTTGGCTGGTGGGAGGGCACGCGCCGGGCTTTTTATGATTTTTGCGCGGAGCAGCGAACCGCTCCTTTGCTTGAACGCTGCGGCCGGTTGACGCAGGCCTACTGGATTAAAGGCCGGGAACACTGCCGGGGCACGGAGAAGGCCTGATGCTTTATAAGGAAGCTGTCTGGATTGGAAAGGAAATTGAAAAGCTGGAGCTTGCCCCCGGCCAGACGGTGGTGGATATGGGTTCAGGATCTGACGAGTACCGGCATCTTTTCCAGCCGTATATCGACTTTTGTATTTTCCGCCCTATCCGCTTAAAAGGAATCCGGATCATTCATGTGGATGCCGCGCCCGCACCGGGCGTGGACGCGGTTCAGGATGTCAGCCGCGCGGATTTCAAATGGCCGGAAGACCAGGCCGCGGATGTCGTGATCGCTTCTAACGTTCTGGAGCATGTTGAAGACATCGGCATTGCTTTTCGAAATATCTGCGCGTGCGTCAAGCCCGGAGGAACACTGATCGTCACCGGTCCCCGGGTTTTTCCGCATCACGCATGCCCGATCGACAATGGCTACAGGCCCAGCCTTGAGGAACTCGAAAGCCTTGTGGTGTCCGGGGGATTTGAGATTGAAAGTTCCAAAGCCATGCGGACCGGCGACGTGTATCCCTGGCCGGTTCAGAACCAGGGATTTATGAATCCGGTCAACAAGCTGCTGGGATTTTTCAGGATACGGGCCGTGCTTTTTGACATTGGCAGGGCCAGGATGGTTTGCGTCCGCGCGCGAAAAAAAGTTTTGCAGAGATAAACTCATGGAAATTAAAAAAAGAATCGTCTTTACGGTCATTACCAAAAATTATCTGGCCCGGGCCAGAGCTTTGGCAAAAAGCGTCAAGCGTCACAATCCCGGTCTGGAGATGGCGGTTCTGCTTGCCGACGGCGTTGACGGCTGCTTTGATCCGGAGAAGGAACCTTTCAGGCTTGTGCGGCTCGAAGAGCTTCCGGACCAGGAGACCATCCGGAAGATGACTTTTTATTATTCCCAGATTGAGATTTGCTGCGCGCTCAGGCCTTTTTTTCATGAGTACATCCGGTCGCTTGGATATGAACGCTGGATTTTTATGGATTGCGACACGCTGGTTTTCTCGTCATTTGACCCTGTTTTCCGCGAGCTGGAAAACGCCAGCATCCTTTTGACTCCGCACCTCAACGCTCCGTGTGAAGACGAAAAGACCGCGGATCTGATGGAGAGGCCTATTTTGCGGGGAGGGGTCTACAATGCCGGTTTTCTCGGCATCAGAAATTCTGAAACCAGCGCGGCATTTTTAAAATGGTGGAAGACCCGTTTGATCAAATACGCATTTCTCAGGCCGGAAAACGGCCAGTTTATGGACCAGCTCTGGCTGGGTCTGGCACCCATTTTCTTTCAAGGAGTCAAGGTGCTTACCCATTCCGGGGTCAACATGGTTTTCTGGAACCTGCATGAACGCGGCCTCGAAGAAAAGGACGGAAGATTTACCGCTGGCGACGGCTCACCTCTGGTTCTCTATCATTTCAGCGGGTGGGACCCCGACTTTCCCGAGAAATTGACCAAGTACCTGGATCCGGAAGACATGCCGCGGAACAAAGCCGTGACAAATATTCTGAAGGCTTATTCCAGGGAGCTGTTTGAGAGCGGGCAAGAGCAGACAAAGAATTTTCCGTACAGTTTTGCTGTTTTTGAAAACGGAAGGCCTGTTTTTCCTGACATGCGAATGAAATATTTTACAATGTTATCTGAAAACAGGTGGCCCGGAGGTTCGCCTTTCAGCCGCCATGAACTTTTTGAAACTCAAAAACCCGTTTATTCCGGCCCGCTGTTTTGGCGTATGCGCCGGTTTGCCTCACGGCTGAAACAGGCCTTGATCACCAAAAGCAAGACACGGCCGGAGGGAAAAAAACCTTGAGCGAAGAAGTAAAAAATTTCTGCGCTGTTTTCACAGCTAACCGCCTGGCGCAGCTCCGCGTGCTGACAGCAAGCATTCTCCGCCATCATCCAGGCGCGAAAGTTTACGCGCTCCTCTGTGACCGCCTGGGTGAAGCCTTTGATCCGGAGAAGGAGTCTTTTGAGCTGGTCCGGATAGAGGAACTTCCGGATCAGGAGCTGATCAGCCGCATGACGTTTTATTATACGCCCATGGAGCTGACATCGGCGCTGCGGCCTGTGCTCCACCTTCATCTTATTAAAAAATACGGTCTGGAAAAATTTATCTACCTGGATTGCGATATTATGGTTTTCGGCTCCATGGACTGCGTTTTTGCCGCTTTCGAAAAAGAGAACGCGAATGTGTTTGTGACCCCGCATTTTTTCGGCCCCATCCCCGGAGGACGGGAATCTATTTCTCTTGAAGAACACATTTTTGTCGGAGGAATCTACAACTCGGGATTTCTGGGGCTGCGCAAAAGCCATGAAACCGTGCGGTTTCTTGAGTGGTGGAAATCCCGTCTGGCCGAGCACACTTTTTTTGACTTTCACAGCGGCAAGTCCTTTGATCAGTATTGGCTGAATCTCGCGCCCCTGTTTTTTGAGGGTGTGGTCAGTTTGAGGCACAAGGGCGTGAATGCGGCTCCCTGGAACCTTTTTGAAAGAAAAATTAAACGTTCGGGCAGCGGGTTTTCAGTCAATGACGCCGAACCCCTTCTTTTTTTTCATTTCAGCGGATGGAAGTTTGAAAAACCGGAAGAGACTTCCTGGTATGTGCCCTACACCCAGACCTGGGCGAATGATGGATGGCGGGCCGCGGCCGTGGATTACCGCGCCGAACTGGAACGCTGCGGTTATGAAAAAACCATGAAATTTCCGTACGCGTTTTCATCTTTCAGCGACGGCCGTGTTATTGAACCCGAAATGCGCAAACGGTATTTCGACCTTATGGTTTCCGGAAAATGGGACGCCGGGTCTCCTTTTGACGCGTCTGAAAAATTTTATGAAAAAAAAACTTCCGGACGGCGGGGCAGTTTACACGAACGGATCATTGGAAGAATGAAACGGACGGCAGCCGTATTTTTTCCGGGCCGGGGAAAATCAAAGTGAGTACGCCTGTTTTTTCCGTGATCACTCCAACCCTGGACCGCCGGGATTATTTAAAGAAGACCATCCTGTCGATTCAGGGTCAGACTTTTCAGCGGTGGGAAATGCTGATTATGGATGACGGCTCAAGCGACGGAACTTTCGAGATGGTACGGGATTGCTTTGGAACGGACCCCAGGATCCGCTTCGTAAAACGCGGGCGCGGGAAATCCGGAGCCAACGCGTGCAGAAATGAGGGGATCCGCCTGTCGTCGGGGAAGTATCTGGTGTTTCTCGACTCCGACGATTTGCTGGCCCAGGACTCTCTTGAAGGCCGTATCCGGGATTTTGAACGAAATCCGGAATGCGATTTCCTGGTTTTTCAGAGCCGTATTTTTTTTAAAGAGCCCGCAGACTCTGATGTTTTGTGGAATTATTTTGACGGAGAAAACGACCTTGACCGGTTTCTGGCGTTTGACCTGCCCTGGGGAACCATTTCAGCAGCCTGGAAAAAGGAAGCTGTATGCGGCATCGGGCTGTGGGATGAAAAGCTGCCCAGTCTTCAGGATATGGAGCTTCACATCCGGGCGCTGGCTTCGGGCCTCAAGTATAAGAAAATCGAACGCGTGGATTCTTATTACCGCGTCGGCACGCCGAATTCCATAGGAATTGAGGCGAATAAAAGCGTGGAACATCTGAAGTCGCGCGGGTTTTTTGTCAGGAGAATTCAGTCCTCTCTTGTTTCCGCGGGCCTGCTGACCCCGGAGCGCAGGAAAATGCTGGTCCGCCTGCACGCGTATTTGTGCGACGGCTGGATGGAAAGAAAAAAACCTTTCATGGTCATGGCGTGCTGGTTCCGGGGGTTTTTAACGGGTCTTTATGGTCCCCGTATGCTGATTCGCGGATGGCAAGCCGTTCTTGAACAGGCCGGGAATCCGGAACCTGCCTTTTCCAGGGTTCTTTCAGGCGGAAAGTCTTTTATAAAAGATACCAGCCGTTTTTATATCTTTAATCCTGATGTTCAGAAAGTCGTCGGCCGTCATGCCGCGCAGAAACACTGCGGGGAATCCGGAAAAAAACTTCCTTTCATTTCCTTTGTGCTTCCCACGTTTAATCGCGGCGCATTCATCGAAAAGGCGCTGCTCGACCTGATTGAGGAAAAAGCGCTTTATCCTGAAATGGAAATCATTGTTGTGGACGGAGGTTCCCGGGACAACACCTGCGACATTATCCGCAAGTATGAAGACCGGATCGCGTTCTGGATTTCCGAACCGGACCGCGGGCCTGCCGACGCATTCAACAAGGGAGTCAGAAAAGCTTCCGGGGATTATGTCCGGCTTTTTTCAGACGATGACCGGCTGGTGCCTGGTTCCACCCGGAAAATGGCGGAGTTTCTGGCGGACCATCCCGACGTCGACATTCTTGGCGCGCAGGCCGACTCTTTTGATTCGGACGGAGCGGGAAACCTGAGGCCGTCCGCCATTCCGAAAGTCAAGGCCGGGCCTTTTGTGCTGGAGGATTATGCGAAGCCGCACTCAAAGGGGATGATGATCACCGAAACATGTTTCATGAAAAAGAGGCTTTTTGAGGAAATTGGTTATTGGGATCCGGGCTATGGAGTTTTTTGTGACGTTGATTTTTTTATCAGGGCCATGAAGGCCGGAAAAAAAGTCTTCTGTCTTGATCTGGTGGCGGCCAGGAAAATCTGGCATCCCGGCTCGACCAGCAACCGTTCGGAATGGAAGTACAAAAACCTTTATCTGCGGTCAATCCTTAAAAATGCCGGGTTTTCCAGCGCCTGTGACTTTTTCCGGCTTTATATGGTCATGCCTTTCATGAAAGGGATCACGGACCGTGCGCGGCGTGTGCTGGGCAGGCGGAAAACATCGGAGCGCGTCAGGTGAGCAAGGCCGCGGTTTCGATTGTGATTCCCTGTTTCAATCAGGGGATTTATCTGCCTGACGCGGTGGAAAGCGCGCAGCGATGCGCTCCCGGCCTTTGCGAAATTATTATTGTGAACGACGGTTCGGATGACCCGGAAACCCGCCGCGTCATCGAAGGGTTTTCAAAAAAGGGTATTCATGTCCTGAATCAGAAAAACCAGGGTCTTGCCTCAGCGCGCAACAACGGCATCAGGGCCTCTTCCGGCCGTTACATTCTGCCGCTGGATTCGGACAATAAAATCCGTCCTGATTTTGTGGAGCGCGCCGCGGCCCTGCTGGACCGCGAACCGAAAGCCGCCGCGGTTTACGGCGACGTTAATTTTTTTGAAGAGAGAACAGGCGTGCTGGAGCTGCCGCCTTTTGATCTTACGCAGACGCTTGTTTCCAACTATATCGATGCCTGCGCCGTGATCCGGAGAACGGTCTGGGAGATCTGCGGGGGTTACGACGCGGCCATGCCTTATCAGGGCATGGAAGACTGGGACCTTTGGCTTTCGGTGGCAGAGCGGGGCTGGAAGATTGAGCATCTGCCCGGCGTTTCCTTTGATTACCGCATCCGCTCCAACTCCATGCTTGCCGGACTGAAAAAAGACCCTGAGAAATTCAAGCGCAACGTCAGTTACATGTTTCAGAAGCATCATCTTTTGATCCAGGAGCAGCTGGAAAGGTTTCACAGGGCGGAAAAAAAAAGAAAGGCCGAGAGCTCGGATCTCAGCGCGCGCGTAATTCGAAAAATCAAAAATATCTTTGGCGAAAAAACAAAATGAAAATTCTGATCGTCAGCAACCTGTATCCGCCCTGTGTCATCGGGGGCTATGAAATCGCCTGCGCTGACATCGCCGGGCAGCTTTCCGTGCTGGGCCACGAGGTGGAAGTCCTGACAAGTGATTACCGTGCGGATGAAAGCGCTGCGGACGAGCCTGGAGTTTCCCGGGTCCTGAAGTTTGTGCCTTTCGGAAAAAGACCCTCGGCTCCGCTTGAAATTCTTGCGCTTAACCGCGGTGAAAAGGCAAAGCTGGCGCGGGCTGCGGCCAGGTTCCGGCCCGATGTTATTTATTTCTGGAATGCCCAGCAAATCGCCGGCATTCTGCCTTTTGCCGCGCTCGAAACCGGCGTGCCGGTAGTTTTTTATTTTTCGGGTTACTGGTGGCTGGAAGGCAATGAATGGGACTCCTGGATCCGGTTCTGGGAAAAAAAATCAAAGGGCCGCATCCGGCATGCTTATCCCGCGCTCAAGCCGTTTATCAACCGCCTGCTTCCTCTGAAAAAAGAAAAAGAAAAAATTGCCTTCGCGCATTTTTCAGGCCGTGACGGCATGCGGGCTTTTCAGGAAGCGGGAATTGAAATAGAAGACAGCGAAGTCATTCCGCACGGTGTCGATACCTCCGTGTTTTCTCCCGGTCCCGGCCCTGCGCAAAAACCTTTCCGGATTATTTACAGCGGCCAGATCGTGGAGCATAAGGGTGTGCACACAGTAATTGAAGCGCTTTCGATTCTTTTCAAAAAGGGAAAACGCGATTTTCAGCTGACGCTTCTGGGGCCGGAAGTCATTCCTGATTACGCATGCTTCCTGAAGGAAAAAATCCGGCAGGAAGGGCTGGAAGAGGTTGCCCTTTTTGCGGGCGCGGCAGAGCGCTCACAGCTTCCCGGGTTGTACCGGCAGCATCATGTACTTGTTTTTCCTTCTATTTACCGCGAGCCTTTTGGAATTTCTCCGCTGGAAGCCATGGCCTGCGGCCTTTGCGTTATTGGAACCGGCGCCGGAGGCAGCGCTGAATTTCTGAAAAACAATGTTACGGCCCTGACTTTTCCCGCCGGAGATGCCGCGGCCCTGGCCGCTTGTCTGGAGCGCGCGGAAGCAGACCCTGCCTTGCGGCGTTCCCTGGGTGAAGCGGCCCGCGCTGAAGTATGCCGTAATTATGAATTAAAAAATGTCGCCTTGAAAATTGAGGCCGCGCTGACCCGCGTTGCTGCGGGACGCGGCGCTTCGGCCGGCCGCGTTCAAAAGGCGGTGGCATGAAGGTCCTTAAAATCGCGCACGGCGTTTATCCTTTTGGAAACGCGGGTGTCGAGGTTTATACGAGCCAGCTTGCGAAATTTCTGGTGATGCGCGGTCATCAGGTGCTGGCGCTGGTTCCGGGCCGTCTGCGTGACGGCAATAAAAAAAGCACGAATTTTGAAATCGGATTTTTGCCGGATGTTTCCAGAGGAAGGTTCCGCGGCGACCTGAATTCAGAAGACAGCGTCCGGGTGCTTGAAGACCTGGACAGAAAAATCGGGGAATTCAGGCCGGACATGATTCACCTTCATCACGCTATTGCGGCGGGCAGCGGGGTTCTGGATTATCTGGACCGGAAAGGCATTCCTTTCGCGGTCACGCTGCATGATTACTGGTTTCTGTGCCCCGGAGCCGCGAGGAAGTGCGGAGGCTCCTGTCTGAAATGCGCGGCTGGATGCCTGGGAGTTTCTCCTGTCCGTTTTCCGGCTTTTGCCGCGGCCGCTGTTTTTTGTTTTAAGCGCAGGCAGCGCAATCTCTTTATGCTGAAAAAAATCAAGGCGCCGCTGGTGGTGTTGAGCCGCTTCACGCGTTCTGTTTTTATGAACTACGGATTGCCGGAAAACCGTTTCAGGCATATTTCCGGGGGCGTTGAAACCGGAATGTTCATGCCTCCGGCCCAGTCTTCCGGAAAATTTCCGCGCGTGGGTTATCTGGGGGCCATTTACCGCGAAAAGGGAATCGAGGTCCTGCTTGAAGCGGCCAGGCGCATGGGGCCGGGGTTCCGGGTTTTTCTGCACGGACCTGCCTCCGCGGGTTATATGGCGGAACTTGAAAAAAAATATGCCGGACTTTATGAAACGAGGGGCGCTTACGGCTATGCGGATCTTCCCGGGGTCATGGCGGGTCTGGACGTTGTGGTCCTTCCCTCACTTCTGGATGAAACTTACGGACTGGCGGTCCAGGAGGCGCTTGCCGCCGGAAAAATCGTGGTGGTTTCAGACCGCGGGGCGCTGCCGGAAAGAATCAAAAACGGGGAAAATGGTTTTGTGACGCGCGCCGGAGACGCAGATGCACTGGCCGGCGCGCTGCGTGAAATCACGGAAAATTTTGAGAGTCTGCGCGTGAAAATAAAGACCCGGGATTTTGCCCATGATATTTCCGTGGACGCGGAGAAGCACGAAACCCTTTATAAGGAAACCGCGGCCCAATGGAATGTTACGGCCCCGGTGTCCGCCGGAGCTGTTCAGTGAAGGAAGCGCCGCTGGTGTTTGCCGTGGTTCTGAACTGGAATTCAGAAAGCCATGTTCGGGCCTGCGTGGCGTGCCTGGAAGCGCAGACTCACAGGAATCTTAAAATCGTGATCGTGGACAATGATTCTCCGGACGGTTCCGGCCAAAGGCTTCGGGAGGCTTTTCCCGGCCATGAATTGATCCAGACGGGAAAGAATCTTGGTTATGGCTGGGGCAATAATCACGGTATCCGCCTGGCACTGGGCCGGGGAGCGGATTTTGTGTGGATTGTGAACCCCGATTTGCGCGCTTCCCGGGAAACTCTTGCCGCGCTGCTCGAATGCATGGCTGAAAAACCGGAAGCCGGCATCTGCGGCCCCATGATTTTGTGGGAACGGAAAACCGGGCCATGGCGGGAAGGCGGGATCCGTTTTGCGCCCGGCGGCTGGTGGCCTGAGCCTGTCATGACGCCCGGGGATGCGCCGTTATTGAAAACATCTGAGAAATATACTCTGGAGGACGGCATTCTGGGATGCTCCATGCTGGTGCGCGCCCGCGTGTTCCGCGAGGCGGGATTGATCCGCGAAGAATTTTTCATGTATCACGAAGAAACCGAGTTTTGCCTGCGCGCGCGCGACCGCGGCTGGAAATCTTTTTTGTGCCAGGCGGCTCAGGATAAGCACCTTCACAAAGATGGACGGCCTCCGGCGGAGCAGTATTACCTGGTTAGAAACCAGGTGCTTCTGGCCAGAATCCGGGGAAAATTTGTTTTCAGGACTGTTTTGCGGGCCGCCGGATTTTTGGAATGTCTGAAGTCCGCGGGAAAAGGAAAGTTTTACGAAATCCGCAGGCGGATTTCAGCTGTTATCAGAGGGCTGGGGGTTCCGGTCAGGCCCGTGCCTTTTCCGGAGAGCAGGGAACAGGTTTTAAGAGCGGGATGAGCATGAGCGAAAAAGAAAATTATCCGGTCATTCCTCCGGTTGAAGAACCTCAAAGACCTTTTTGGTCGGTCATGATCCCGACCATGGAAAGGCCGCGTTATCTTGAACTGGCCCTGAAGTCAGTGCTGGCCCAGAACATTCCCGCGGAACACATGCAGATTGAAGTCATCGGTGATGAAATCACAAGCGAAGCCACGCGCCGAATGGTAGAGGCTGCCGGCGGAAGCCGCGTGCTTTTTCACAGGCAGGAAGGCAGAAAGTCCCAGTCTGAACAGTGGACCGCCTGCATTCGCCGTGCAAGGGGGCGATGGGTCCATGTTTTTCATGACGATGATGTCCTGTTTCCGGGATTTTACAAAGCTTGTGAAAATTTTATTCAGCAGCATCAGGAATCCGTTCTTGTTTTCTGCCGCGCACAGGCCATGGATGAACAGGGAAATACTTCGCGGCTTCTCCAGACGCCGCCCGAAAACCAGAGCTCCGGAATCGTTCAAAACGCCATGGAAAACCTTTTGCTTGGCGACTATATTGTCGCGCCTTCGGCTGTTGTGAAGCGAGAGGTGTATGAACGCATCGGCGGACCGGACCTTTCGCTCCATTATGCTCTGGATTGGGAGCTTTTCATGCGCGTGACCGCGGCCGGCCCCATCGGATATATTCACGAACCTCTTGTCGGATACCGGACTCATCAGGAAACGGTTTCGGAGAATTTTATCCGCAGCGGCTTTAACGCGGACGAATCTTACAAGGTTGTAAAACGTCATTTGTCCGCGCTTTCACCGGATATCAGAGAAAGTGTGTGGCGGAAATTCCGGGAAAAGGCGGCAAAACGGTCCCTTCGTCACGGACGGGACCTGCTGCGGGAAGGTTTTTACCGCGGAGCGTGCAGGCACGCCTGGTGGACAATGAAGCTGGGGCCTTCACGTGACGCACTGGTTCTCTGGGCGAAAATCCCCCTGGCATTTTTAAAAATCAGGAAACCATGAAATTTACAGTCGGAATCACAACTCATAACCGCGCGCAGTTCCTGGAGCAGACCTTGCGGGACCTTCTTGAACAGAAGCCTCTGCCCTCCGGACATGATTACGAGCTGATTGTCGTGGATAATCTTTGCGCGGACGGAACTTCAGAGGTTTTGATGAAATACCAGAAACTCTTTGGAGACCGTCTTCGGGTCTTCCGGGAAGAAAATCTTGGAACGAGCTGGGGAAGAAACCGTATTGTCCGCGAGTCCCGCGGAGATGTCATCGCATACACAGACGATGATGTGGTTGTGGATTCTTCATGGCTGGTGAGCATTGCCCGGGCTTATGAAAGATGGCCTGATGCCTGGGGCATCGGCGGGAAAACCCATTTGATTTTTGAAACCCCGCCGCCGGCCTGGATCGGCAGCCAGGAGCGTTCCTACCTTGCGGAAATGAACCTGGGAGACAGACCGGTTTTGATTTCCAAAGACCAGGTCATGTTCAGCCTGAACCTTACTTTAAGAAAAAGCGTTTTTGAAAAAACGGGTTTTTTCCGCACGGACCTTGGCCCCATGGGGCAGGCGCCGGTTGGCGGTGAGGAAACGGATTTGCTGAGAAAAATTCATGCCGCAGACGGCAGGCTCTACTATGATCCGGAGATGCTTGTGGGGCACAGAATTTCTTCCGCGCGCCTGCGAAAAGCCTGGTTTTTCTGGAGATTTTACTGCCACGGCAAAAGCCTGGCGCGCCGGTATTCCGGCGGCTCTTTTTTTCAGAGCCTGCTCAAGGCCGTGACCAATGCCGGAAGAATTATTTATTATGGTTTCCGGAAAGGGTTTTCAAGCGACCCTGTTTATCAGGCCGGGAAATCCCTGGCCGTTGAGAGCGGAAAAATGGCGGAAAAAATCGCGGCTTCTTTTTCTCCGGCGAAAAGGACTTCCGGATGAAACTCCGCGTCCTTCTTGTTCCGGCCGATTTCCATCATGCGGAGGGAGCTATTGCAAAATTTATCGCCGCGCAATGTCCGGGGCTGGAAGCTTACTTTTTTTCCGCTCACGAAATCAGGAAGCGGCCTCAGGAATTCATCCGGCTGGCCAAATCCGTCGACGTGATCCATTGGCTCATGAACTTCTGCAATGTTTCTCTTCCTGACGGATGGACGCATGAGCATCTTCCGTGCCCGTCTGTCGCGACTGTGCATCACGTTGATACCGGAGAAGAAAAAAAGATTTTGTACGCCCAGAAAGCAGACGTCGTTCACGTGGTCAGCAGGGAATGGTACGAAAAACTCACGCCTGTTTTTGGAAGTCAGCTTGTTTTTGCGCGCATGGGCATTGAAATCGGGGCTTTTTCCCGGAACCGCGCCGTCAAAAAACCTCGAAAAGTTTTCAGGCTCGGGACTTTTGGTTTCCCAAGGAGCTTGAACGACCGCAAGCGGCTGGACGTTCTTCTGGATTGCCTCAAAAACCTCCAGAGCTCCGGATATAAATTTGAATTTATCGTTCAGGGCTACAACTGGAATTTTTTCGCGCAAAAACTGGCTGAGCTTGGGATTCCCTGTATTCATAAAGGTTTGGCTTTCAGCGACGATGTCTGGAAGAGCTACCATGAGATCGATTGTTATCTGTGTTCTTCGGATTGCGAAGGGGGACCTATCGGGGTTCTGGAAGCGCTTGCCAGCGGCGTGCCGGTTGTTTCAACCTCAGTGGGCATTGCCCGGGAAGTTCTGAATCTCGGGGGAGGTTTGATATGCCCTGTCAACAACCCGTCTTTTTTTACCGCAAGCGTCAAAAAAATAATGGATGACCCGGCTCTTTATCATCGCTGCTGCGCGGAAGGGCCTTCTATCGTGGAAGTTGTTCTAAAGGAATCAGCCGATGGTTATGAGAAGATGTATCAGTGTGCGGTCAGCCGCTGGGAAGAGAAGGTGGGCAGAAAATGGACCCCGCCTGATCGGTCTGCGCTGCCTGTTGCGGAGCAGAGGAGACGGGAGATTCTTGTGGACCGTTACCGTGAAGCCATGGCCCTGATCAGTATGGGCGAACCGCTGAGAGGCATGATGCTTGCGCTCAACAGCAGCGGCCGTGAGGGCCTTTCCACCGCGGAAAAAGCAGGCCGTACCTTAAGCTGTTTCGGCGCGCTGAGTAACTCCTTTTTTAAACCCCGGGAACACCATGAATAATCCGATCATTAGAGTCGAGAACATGTCCAAGAAATACAATCTTGGGGTAAAGCCCGCCCAAAGCATTCGGGAGGCCGTAGAACGTTTCGGGGCTTTTGGTAAAAACACAGCCGCGAAAGCTGAAGAATTCTGGGCGCTCCGGGATGTGTCTTTAAACGTGAACCGCGGTGAAGTGGTGGGGATTATTGGAAAAAACGGCGCCGGGAAATCCACGCTTCTCAAAATTCTTTCAAAAATCACGGAGCCGACGTCAGGCCGCGCGATTTTGAAGGGCCGCGTCGCCTCGCTTCTCGAAGTGGGCACGGGGTTTCACCCCGATCTTACCGGCCGTGAAAACATCTATCTTAACGGCGCCATTCTCGGCATGCGCAAGCGGGAGATCGACAAAAAGCTGGATGAGATTATTGATTTTTCTGAAATCGAAAACTTTCTTGATACTCCGGTGAAGCGCTATTCAAGCGGTATGTATGTACGGCTCGCGTTTGCTGTGGCCGCGCATCTTGACCCGGAGATTCTGCTGATCGACGAAGTGCTCGCGGTCGGTGACGCGGGTTTTCAGCGCAAGTGTCTCGGGAAAATGGACAAGGTCGCGGAATCCGGGCGCACGATTTTGTTTGTGAGCCATAACATGTCCGCTGTTCAGTCGCTTTGTTCAAAGGTCTATCTGATTGAGCATGGGCGTTTGGCGTCCGGCTCCAATCCCGGAGAAGTCATAGGAAAATATCTTTCAGAGGAAACCGTCAGCCGGAAATGGTCTGAAGAATCCAGAAAGGGCAATGGGCCGATCCGGTTTAAGGGTTTGAAAATACTTAATAGTCTGCAGGGTGAAGCGGCCGCTCTGAGGTCTGGGGAAAAGACGACTCTGCGGATGGAGTATGAATCTTCCGTCCGCAAGGAGTCAAAAGGCGTTGTTTTTCATGTTTTTTGTGTTTCTCCGGCGCTTGGGCGTGTTTTTACCTGTTCGACGCGTTATGCTAAAGGTCCTGAAAGTCTGCCTTTTTCAGGTACTATTGATTGTGTCATCCCCAAGCTGCCGCTCAGGGCAGGGTCTTATTACCTGCAGCTTGTGGTCAAGGTGGATGAAGTCCTTTCGGACATGATTGAAAACGCGGGCGCCCTGAACGTTATGGATGGAGATTTTTACGGTTCGGGCAGAAATCCTTCGTCTATGGATGCGGTATTTCTGGTGGATCATGAATGGAAAGTTGTTTAGCGGGATACGGCCATGAAAAAAGCGCTTAAGAGCATGCTTAATAATATGAAGGATTTCTCGATAATGATAAGAGCCTTTGTCATGTCGTCTGCCATGGCGCGCAAGATGAGAAAGGACCAGGATTACCAGAACTACCTCAAGGCGCAGATTTTTACCAGCCTGAGAAAAAACGAGAACCAGGGACTTCAAAGCAGGACTGTTTACCTGGCCGGGAAGCTTAAAATGTTTCTGCCGGAGCCTGTACGTGAAAAAACAATTTTATGCGTCGGCTGCAGAAACCGTTTTGAGCTGGATGAGATTGAAAAAATTTGCGGCTGCAAAGCCCAGGGGCTGGATCTTTTCAGCGGCGATGCCAGGATCCACAAGGGAGACATGCATGCCATGCCGTTTGCGGACAGCTGTTTTGACGCGGTTTATTCCTGTCACAGCCTTGAACATTCTTATGACAAGGACACGGTCTTGAAAGAGTTTGTCCGGGTCGCAAAACCGGGAGGGCTTCTGGTGATTGAAATTCCCGTTACTTTCACCCCGAGTCCCAGCGACCGCTGGGACGCAGGGTCGGTTGAAAATCTGTGCGCATTGCTCAAAGACAATACGCAGGAAGTCCTTTTTAAGGAAGAAACACAGAGAACCGTGAGGGACGTCGTCAAAAGAGACGCGCGTGTCGTCATCAGGATAAAAAAATGACAAAAGCCAGAAAAATAGCGGTGCTGACCGGCTCAAGGGGTGAGTGGGGATACATCCGCCCGGTGCTCAGGCTGATTCAAAAAGACCCGGAGCTTGACTACGCCATTATCGCGACCCATATGCATCTTTTGCCGGAATTCGGCATGAGCGTGCGGGAAATTGAAAGTGACGGCTTTGCCGTGGCTGAACGCATTTACATGACATTTGACGGATACAATGCCGTGACCATGACCAAATCACTGGCCTCGCTTTTGCTTGAGCTGCCTACGGCGCTGGACCGCCTCAAGCCTGACATGATTCTGCTGGCCGGAGACCGCGGCGAACAGCTCATGGGCGCCATTGCCGGAAACCATATGCGCATTCCCGTGGCGCACATTCAGGCCGGTGAACTTTCCGGAAACGTGGATGGCACGGTCCGCCATGCGATTACCAAACTTGCCCACCTTCATTTTGCCGCGCATGAAGAATTTGCCGAGCGCGTGCGCAAAATGGGAGAACAGGACTTCAGGATTCACGTGACCGGAGCTTCTCTTGTGGATGAAATTGTGCAGGGTGAAGTTTCCGGTGAGGAAGATTTACGCCGCCGCTACCGGCTTGAGACAGGCAAGCCGCTGGTTCTGGCGGTGCAGCATCCGGTCACCGAAGAGGAAGATGCCGCCGGTGTTCAGGTCACAGAAACCCTGAAAGTCCTGACCCGGCTTGGCTGGCCTGTTGTTTTCATTTATCCCAACGCGGACGCGGGAAGCCGGCTGATCCGCAATGAAATGAACCGGCACAAGACGCCGGATATCCGCATGTTCCGCAACCTTCCGCGCCGCGATTATCTGGGCCTCCTTAAAATGGCCGCGGTCATGGTCGGAAATTCCAGCAGCGGCATCATGGAGGCGCCCGCTTTCGGCACGCCTGTGGTCAATATCGGCCAGCGTCAGAAAGGCCGTCTGCAGGCCGCCAATGTCATTAACGCGGGTTATTCCGAAAAAGAAATTTTCAACGCAGTTCAGCAGGCCGCTTCCAGGGATTTTCTGGAAAAGGCCAGAAAGTCCGTGAATCCTTACGGAGACGGCCATGCTTCGGAGCGCATGGTCAAAATCCTGAAAACAGTCGAAATTAATGACCGGCTTTTAAACAAGGAAATGGCCTACTAGGAGATACCCATGCTTAATTTTTACGACCTGATTGTTTTTCCGGAGAGCAGCCTCAGGGCGGCCATGGAAAAGATGACGCGCAACCGCAAGGGCGTTCTTTTTATTTCTGACGATTCCGGACGTCTTCTGGGCGTGCTTTCAGACGGAGATGTCAGAAGGAGTCTTCTGGACAACACGCTGATGCTCGCGCCCGTCACTCAGATCATGAACACAGACCCCGTGACCTCCGGAAATGTGAGTGATGCGGAGAAAATCCTGGCGGAACGTCCTGTCCTGGCTGTTCCTGTCGTGTCCGGACAGGGCATGATTCAGGAAATCCTTGTGCAGGTAACCGGCAAGGCTGTCAGCCTGAAACCCTTAAAAAGTGTTTCCGCGCCGGATGAGACCGTGAAATCCCTTGCGGCGCTGGCCATTATTCCAGCGAGAGGGAACTCCAAGAGAATTCCGAGAAAAAATCTTCAGGCTGTCGGGGGTAAACCGCTTCTTGCCTGGGCTGTGCTGGCCGCGAAAGCAGCCAGACATGTCGAGCACACTCTGATTTCAACGGACAATGATGAAATCGCGCGTACCGCAAAACAGTACGGAGCGGAAGCCCCCTGGCTTCGTCCCGCGCATTTATCAGAAGACGATTCCAAAACTCTGGATGTCATTCTTCACGCTCTGGAGTGGGCTGTGCGCGAATATCATCCGAAGCCTGAATACGCCGTGCTGCTTGAACCCACAGCGCCGCTCAGGCAGGCGCATCATATTGATGAAGCGCTGATGCTTCTTGCGCAGAGCGGAGCGGACAGCGTTGTTTCGGTCTGCCAGGTTCCGCACGCGTTTCATCCGGAAGAAATGCTTGCCATTGAACAGGGCATGATCCGGCCCTTTCTTCCTTCCCGCACCATGGACTCCCGCAAGCTCAGAGGGGAGCAGCCGCCAGCTTATATTCCCAGCGGGCATGTTTACGCGTTCAGGATCGAAGCTGTCCTGAAAAACAAAAGCCTGTACGGAAAAAAATGCCTCCCTTACCTGATGGACTGGGACGTTTATCTGGATGTCGATACGCCCGCGGACCTGCGCGCCGCGGATTTAAAACTCCGGCAGGGTCATTTTGGAGAGGAAGATATCTGAAAGCAGCGCTTAAAAAAATCCGGGACGCAGTACGCGATTCCGAGTTCCGGTGGCGCTATATTTCCAACCTTGGTTCCTGGGCGTCTTATGCCCTGAAGCATCCAAGACTGGAAGGCGAGGCCGCTGGAATTCTTGATGAACTCAACCGCGCAGGCATCGCCGTTACCAGTTTCTCCAAACTTTTTGGAGATTCGCCGCTCTGGGACGAACTGAAACAGCGGGTCGAGAAGCTGGAGCTTGATCAGGCGGATCAGATTGCGCAGGCCCGCGCGGAAGCTGAAGAGCTGAAGCAGAAAAAAGGTTTTATTTTCCCCCTGCTTGGCGACAAGCCCGAGTTTGATGAGCGCGATATCTGCGTGCGCGTTCTTCAGGGAGAGATCAAAAAGATCGCGGACGCTTATATGGGCCTGCACACAGTGCTGAACTTCTACAATGTCTGGCACACTTTCCGCATCCAGGGTGAGCCGCGCCGTTCCCAGCTATGGCACCAGGACCCTGAAGACCA
>CAZIQJ010000006.1:0-27529 GCA_964541285.1 uncultured bacterium
AATTTCACGCTCAATCAAAGGCAGCACGACTTTCTGCCCGATCAAATCATGGTAACGCGGGTCTTCAGGGTTGACGGCCACGGCCACGTCGCCGAGCATGGTCTCAGGCCGGGTGGTGGCAACCACAATATGGTCTTCGCCCATTTTTTCGCAGGCGCGGCCTTTTCCGGCTATTGGATATTTAATGTGGTAAAGCCCGCCCTGCACGTCCTTATGAGCGGCCTCTTCATCGGAAAGCGCGGTCTGGCAGCGCGGGCACCAGTTAATAATGTAATTGCCGCGGTAAATCAGACCGCTGTTGTAAAGGGAAACAAAACATTCACGCACGGCCTTGGAAAGGCCCTCATCCATGGTAAAACGCTCACGCGTCCAGTCACAGGAAGCGCCCAGGCTGCGAAGCTGGCGCGTGATGGTGCTGCCGTGGTCTTCCTTCCACTTCCAGACTTCTTCCAGAAATTTTTCGCGGCCCAGGTCATGCCGGGTCTTTTTTTCCTTGGCCAGTTTCTTTTCCACCACGTTCTGGGTGGCAATACCCGCATGGTCGACGCCCGGAATCCAGAGCGTGTCGATCCCCTGCATTCTTTTCCAGCGAGTCAGAATGTCCTGGATAGAGTTGTTAAGCGCATGGCCCATATGAAGAATGCCGGTGACATTGGGCGGAGGAATGACAATAACATACGGCCGGGCGCTGAAATTCTTGCCGCTATGGTCGCTTTTGGGCCTGAAGAAACCTTTCGACTCCCAGATGGCGTACCATTTGGATTCGGTTTCCTTGGAATTGTAACGCGACGGAATATCTGCCAGAGACATGATAAGCGGCCTAGCCCTTCAGAAGTTTATACTCAATCGCTTCAACAAGAGCTTTCCAGCTCGCTTCAATGATGTTTTCGTTCACGCCCACCGTGGTCCAGGTGTTGTTCTCATCCCGGAACTCGATGAAAACGCGGACCTTTGCGCCGGTACCGCCTTCAGAATTCACCACGCGGACCTTGTAGTCCGTCAGATGAATCTTTTCGATAGCCGGATAAAACTTCACCAGCGCGTCGCGCAGCGCTCGGTAAAGAGCGTCCACCGGACCGTTGCCGGAGGCAATTTTGGTCTGTTCCTGGTTCTTGACCTGCACCGTGATATAGGCCTGGACTGAAGAGTCCGCGTCTCCGATTTTTTCCGCGGAAATCTCGACCTTGTTGGTCTTGAAAAATTTCTTCTCGCGGCCCATCAGACGCTGGACCAGAAGTTCAAAACTGGCTTCCGCGGCTTCAAACTGGTAACCTTCATTTTCCAGCTTCTGGATCTCGGTCAGGATCTTGCGCGTTTCCGGAGATTCCTTCTCCAGATTCAGCTGCAGTTCCTTGGCCTTGAGCATGATATTGGTCTTTCCGCCCAGTTCCGAAACCAGGTAACGGCGGTGATTGCCGATCAGGCGCGGATCCATGTGTTCGTAAGTCCTGGCGTTCTTCATCATGGCGTTGATATGCACGCCGCCCTTATGCGCGAAAGCCGACCGGCCTGTGAAAGGCTGATTGATATGCAGCGGCACATTGCAGATTTCGGAAACATAATGAGAAAGCATGGTCAGCTCTTTCAGCTTTTTGGGCGAAAGGCATTTAACGCCCATCTTGACCTGCAAAATCGGCAGGATACTCAAAAGATTGGCGTTTCCGCAGCGCTCTCCGATTCCATTGACCGTTCCCTGCACCAGCACGGCCCCCTCGCCCACAGCCTGCACGGAGTTGGCGACCGCGTGTTCCGCGTCATTGTGACAATGAATACCCAAAGGCGCTTTGACCGCACGGCGCACGCGCAGCATGGCATGACGGACTTCATGAGGAAGAGTTCCGCCATTGGTGTCGCACAGGGTGATGTTACTCGCGCCGGCCCTGGCCGCGGCCTGCAAAGTCTTGATGGCGTAATCCGGGTTGGCCTTGAAGCCGTCAAAAAAATGCTCCGCGTCATAAATGACTTCGCGTTTTTTGGAGCGAAGATACGAAACGCTGTCATAGATCATCTGAAGGTTTTCCTTCAGTGACGTGCGGAAAACTTCCGTGACATGCAGGTCCCAGGACTTGCCAAAAATGGTCACGACTTTAGTGTCCGCTTCCAGCAAAGCCTTGATCTGCGGGTCTTCGGAAACTTTCATATTGGCCTTGCGCGTGGAGCCGAAGGCCGCGATCTTGGACGTGCGGATACCGGCCTTCTTGATTTCCCTGAAGAAAGCCATGTCCTTGGGGTTTGAGCCCGGCCAGCCGCCCTCAATATAATGAACGCCGAACTGGTCAAGACGCTTGGCGATCAGAATCTTGTCGTTGACCGACAGGCTGATGCCTTCGGACTGCGTGCCGTCTCTTAAGGTGGTATCGTAGAGGAGAAATTTTTTCATAGTGTCAGCCTTTCATTCGGAAGAGCCGGAATTTGGCTCCTCCAAATTTCCGGCCCCGGATTATTTAAACTGGAACTTCACCTTCTTGCCCGTTCCCAAACCAAACTCTTTGTGAATCTCTTTCAGTGCTTCTTTTCCGCTTTTCGCGTCAATAACGCATGAAATCTTGATTTCAGAAGTTGAAATCATCTGAATATTTATCTTTTTGCGCGCCAGCGCCGCGAACATGCGCGCCGCGATACCGGAGTGAGACTTCATGCCCACGCCAACCACGCTGACCTTGGCGATTTTTTCATCGCAGGTCATGTGAGGCACTTTCATTTCCTTCGCGGTCTTTTTCACAACAGGCATGGCCTTGGCCAGCTCATTCTTGAAGACCGTGAACGAAATATCCGTGGAGTTGGTCTGCGTCTTGTTTTGAATAATCATGTCCACGTTCACGTTGGCCTTGGCCAGCTTGGCGAAAATCTCAGCCGCCATGCCCGGCTTGTCCGGAACCTGGAACAACGTGATCTTGGCTTCATCTTCGGCAAGCGCCACACCGCTCACAAAAATATCTTCCATCTTCTTCGTCTCCTTTGTAATCAAGGTTCCCGGCCCTTCATGCGCGGAATTCCGCACGTAAATCGGCACATTGAATTTTTTCCCGACTTCCACGGAACGCGAATGCATGACCTTCGCTCCAAGAGAAGCCAGCTCCAGAATCTCGTCATAACTGATCTGCTCGACCTTGCGCGCGTCTTCAACCACGCGGGGATCGGCCGTGAAAATTCCGTCAACGTCGGTATAGATTTCGCAATATTCAGCCTTGAGCGCGTGCGCAAGCGCAACAGCCGTAAGGTCTGAGCCGCCGCGGCCGAGCGTTGTGATCTCGCCTGAATCCGTCTTGCCCTGAAAGCCCGCGACAATGACCACGTAACCTTCATCCAGCGCTTTTTTGATGCACTCGCCGTTGACGCCCAGAATCCGCGCTTTGGTGTGGAACGCGTCCGTGATAATTCCAACCTGAGACCCCGTGAATGAGCGGGCCTTCACGCCAAGCTCCTGAACCGCCAGCGCGAGCAGCGACATCGAAACCTGCTCTCCTGTGGAAAGCAGCATGTCCATCTCGCGGTCATTCGCGTTTCTGGTGATCTGTTCGGCAAGCGTGATCAAATCATCGGTCGTGTCGCCCAGGGCGGAAACCACGACCACCAGTTTATGTCCGGCCTTGCGCGCCTTGACGATGCGGGCGGCCACACGCTTGATACGGTCAACATTGGCGACCGAAGAGCCGCCGAACTTCTGAACAATTAAAGACATGCTTTTAAACCTTTCACTTCCCCTTCACCGGGTGTATTTTTCAGCATCCCCGGTTTAATCATCCGGGGGTAAAATCCGGGCCCACGGCTTGCGTTCTGCAAGCCGTACTCTCATTTCATTTTGCCAGAATAAATTTGACGAAGTCAGGGCCTTTTGAAATCTTGAGCGCTGAAGCCTTTGATGCGGTTTCAGAAAACTTCTCGTAATCATCCGCCATGATATTTTTTCCCGCAACCACAAACGGGACATAATCACGCGTGTATTTCTGCATTTTCCAGGGAACCGCGTGCGAGGGCGTGACCACGATGCGCACGTCCTTGTCGCTGTCCAGGTAATCCCTCACCTTTGAAAGCACGAAGAAATCAATGGATTCAAGGGCCGAGATCTTGGCCTTGTAATCACCGTCGATCGAAGCGCTGTCGCAGGCATCCAGATGAATACAGATAAAATCCTTCTCAGCCACCACCTCGGAAAATCTGCGCGCGTAGCGGCCGTAAAGAACTTCCGGCTCATCCTCGCGGCCGCCGTCCATGTCCAGCACGGTCAGGCCCGCGATGCGCGCTACGCCCTTGGCATATTCCATGGCTGAAAGCACGGCGCCGCCCGTTCCATATAACTCCTGGAAGCGCTCAATCTGCGGCCTGCGCCCCTGGCCCCAGAGCCAGATCATGTTGGCAGGATTTTCATTCAAATCCACGCGCACCTGGTTGATCTCATGATCCTGCAAAAGAAGCTTGGCGTCATACATCAGTTTTTTGAGAAGCTCCTCACCCGGCCCCTTGGGCAGGTAGGAATCCATTTTTTCCATTTCAATGACTTCAGGGTTGTGCGTCTTGGCTGAAAGCGCGTCAAACCCGTGCGAATCCTTGATGACCGCGATGTGCCGGTAATTGGAACCGGGGAAAAAGCGCACAAATCCGCTGGAAACTTTTTTATTCAGAAAGTTAATCAGCGCCTTGGCTTCCTTGGTCGTCAGGTCGCCGCCGGTTGAATCCGCCATGGTGCCGTCCGCCTCAGTAATAAAATTCATACGGAACGCGACTTCGTTGTCTTCAAGCTTCAGCTCAAGATTGGCGGCTTCCAGCGGGCCGCGGCCGGTGTAGGCCTTTTCCGCGTCATAGCCCAGCAGGTTCAGAAAAGATATATCTGAAGAAGGCTCCAGTTTGTCGGACACAAGTTTGACCTGGCCGATCTTGCCGATCTTCGTGAAATAATTCAGATTCGGGATCTTCGCGACTTCAAGCGGGGTTTTTCCGCCCAGCTCTTCGGCCGGATGGTCCGCCGCCCCTGAAATTGAAATCAAAATAGTTTTCATGTTAAACCTCTCTTATCCGCCCTGAACAACGCGGCTGACATCTTTGAATGTGGGCTCCAGCACTTCCATGCGGTCATCGAAGCTGAGCGCGTAATCCGGATCTTTCAAACCGGAACCGGTCAGCGTCAAAACAATACGTGTGCCTTCCTTGAAAAAGTTTTTCTTCGCAAGCTTGACGACTCCGGCTACAGCGGCCGCGGAAGCAGGTTCCGCAAAAACACCTTCGCGCTCCGCGATAAATTTATAAGCTTTCGTGATTTCCTCGTCCGTGACTGAATCGATCAAGCCGCCGGACTCATCACGCGCCGCAAGCGCTCCCTGCCAGCTGGCAGGATTTCCGATGCGAATGGCGGTTGCGATCGTTTCAGGTTTTTCAACCGGCTTGCCAAGCACAATGGGCGCGGAACCCGCGGCCTGAAAGCCCAGCATCTGCGGCAGGACTTCGGACTTGCCCGCCTTCTTGTATTCCTTGTAACCCTTCCAGTAAGCCGTAATATTTCCTGCATTACCCACCGGGATAGCATGGTACTCAGGCGCTTCGCCCAGATCGTCCACGATTTCAAAAGCGCCGGTCTTCTGGCCTTCAATGCGGAACGGGTTGATGGAGTTGACCAGCTTGATCTTGCCGTCCTTGGTCATTTCTTTGACCAGCTCAAGCGCCTGGTCAAAATTCCCCTTAATCATGATGACCTTGGCGCCGTAGCGGTAGGCCTGCAAAAGTTTTCCCTTGGCGATCTTGCCTTCAGGGATCAGTACGTAGCATTTCAGCCCGCAGCGTGAGGCGTAGGCCGCGGCAGAAGCCGACGTGTTGCCGGTGGAAGCGCACATGACCGCCGTGGCTTTTTCTTCCAGCGCTTTTGAAATCGCCATGGTCATGCCGCGGTCCTTGAAAGAACCGGTCGGGTTCAGCCCTTCAAACTTGTAATAAATGCGGATATTCTTCAGGCCCAGCTCTTTGGGCAGCGCTTCGGCCAGAATCAGCGGCGTATTTCCCTCGTTCAGGGAAATGATGGGCGTGTTTTCAGTGACAGGAAGAAATTCCTGGTAACGCTCGATGATCCCGATTTTCTTGACCGCGTATTTTTTTGTTCCGACCATGCTAGTTTCCCTCGATGCGGATGACCTGCGAACGGCCGCGCACGCTGTTGGTTTTGTCAATTTGAGCGATCGCCGAACGCACATCTTTTTCATGCGCGTCGTGCGTCAGAAGAATCAGCGGCACCACATTGCCGGCGCTGCGCTCCCTCTGAATAACGTCTGAGATGCTGATCGAATGTCTGCCCAGAAGCTGGGAAATTTTTGAAAGCACGCCCGGGCGGTCCACTACATGGAACCGCAGGTAGTAACGTGAAAGGATCGACGAAATATTTTTGATCTTCAGCGTTTTCTGGATGGCGCGCATGGCGACATTGTCATCAAAACGGCCGGACTGTCTGAGCGCAATGTCCGTCAAATCGCTCAGCACCGCGCTGGCCGTGGGAGCAGGTCCGGCGCCGCGGCCGTACATCAGAACGTCGCCAACTTCATCGCCATGCATCAGCACCGCGTTGAACGAACCATTCACATTGGCCAGGATATGCGTTTTAGGCAGCAGAGTCGGCTGAACACGCGCTTCAATGCCGCCTTCCGCGTGCTTGGCAATGGCCAGCAGCTTGATGCGGTAGCCGAACTCCTGCGCGAACTCGATATCTTCGCTGCGGATGCTTGAAATACCTTCGCAATGGATGTCCTTAAAACGGACTTTTCCGCCGAAGGCAAAGCGCGCCAGAATCGCAAGCTTGTGCGCCGCGTCAATTCCCTCAATATCAAAAGTGGGGTCCGCTTCCGCGTAACCTTTCTTCTGCGCCTCAGCCAGTGCCTCTTTGAAATCAGTCTTGGCTTCGGTCATGCGCGTTAAAATGTAATTGCTGGTTCCATTGATGATGGAATGGATTGAATCAATTTTATTGGCCACAAGCCCTTCCCGCAGCGACTTGATGACCGGAATACCGCCGCCCACGCTGGCTTCAAAAAGCACCCAGCGGCTGACGCGGTTGGCCAGCTCAAAAATTTCATCACCGTACTCGGCAAGCAGCGCTTTGTTGGCCGTGACCACGTGCTTGCCGTGCGTCAGGGCTTCCTTGACCAGCTTGCGCGCATCCCCGGTACCGCCGATCAGCTCCACCACCACGTCGATGGAAGGATCCCGCACCACTTCTTCAGCGTTTGTCGTCAGGACGGAAGCAGGAACACGGAAAGCCCGTTTTTTGAAACGGCTGTGCACCGCGACCCTGGCAATTTCAAAAGAAACACCGATCTCGCGCTCAAAAAAAGTTTTCTTGCGGGTCAGAAGCTGATAAACGCCCCCGCCCACCTGTCCAAGACCTAAAAGACCAATGCGAATGGTTCTCATGTCAGAGTTTTTTTGAGAGTACCTAACCTGCGTGAGTGAAAAAAGTTATGTCAAAAAAGCAAGGTAGTATATCGCAGCTGCCCGTAAAAAGCAAACGCCCTCAGAAGGGGCCAAGAGGCGGTTTTTTATGCCTGAAATTGACGGATGGGGTATACTGAGGCCCTGATTTGCCTATTCATTCAGGAACCAAAACGGGAGCTGTCATGAAAAAACGCCATTTTATGGTCCTTTTGTTAACTTTAGCCCTCCTTCAGCTGGGCATGGGCCGCCGCGAAGGCCAGTATGACGAAGAAGCCCGTGAGCTGGAGCGCCAGGAAAAGATCCTGCGCAAAGCTGAAAAAAGAGAACGCGGCAATCCGGTCCGGAATATCGCGGGCGGGCTCAAGCAGGCCACTTATGACAGCACGGCTGATTTAATTTCTGAAACAGGGGAAGCCACGGGAGAAAATGCAGTCACAGGCGCGCTGGAAGGCCCCCGCCGCGGCAGCGAAAAAATCCTGGATAACACGGTCAAGGGAGCGGTCAAGGTCGCGACCCTGGGCTATGGAAGCGTGGACAGCTACGAAGTCACGGAACCCAAAAAAGGCAGCGACGAACCCACAAAAATCAAAATCAAGATTCCCGGAACCTGATCCGGAAAACAAAAAACCCCGGCAGCTTCAATCTGCCGGGGTTTTTTTATGCCTGTGCGGATTTTAAAAATTAAAGCTTAAACTGCAGATCGTGAAGCTTTTTGTAGATCCCGCCCTGCCGAAGAAGTTCGTCGTTATTCCCCCGCTGCACGATCTGGCCCGCGTCCATGACAATAATTTTATCAGCACGCTGAATCGTCGAAAGCCTGTGCGCGATCACAAAAACCGTGCGGCCTTTCATGGCGTTTTCAAGCGCGCTCTGGACTTCGCGTTCGCTTTCGGTGTCCAGATGCGAAGTGGCTTCGTCCAGAATCAGAATGGGAGGATCTTTAAGGATAGCGCGGGCAATCGCGATGCGCTGACGCTGCCCTCCTGAAAGTTTCAAGCCCCGCTCTCCCAGGCTGGTGTCATACCCCTGGGGCAGCTCTGAAATAAAATGATCGGCATACGCGACCCTTGCCGCATCCCTGACCACGTTGATGTCCGCGGCGGGATTTGCAAAAGCGACGTTCTCACGAGCCGTCGCGTTAAACAAAATCGTGTCCTGAGTCACCAAGCCAATCAGGCTGCGCAGCGACTTGATCTGAATGTCACGGACGTCCTTTCCGTTGATGCGGATCGCGCCAGAGTTGGGGTCATAAAACCTCAGGAGAAGGTTGATCATAGTGGATTTCCCGGAGCCGCTGGCGCCGACAATAGCCACCACTTCACCCTTCTGGACCTCAAGATCGACGTTCTTTAAGACATCTCTTTCCCCGTCATAAGAAAAACTGACATGGTCAAAAGAGATCGTGTTGATCGCCTCGGAAAAACCAGAGGCATCGGGCTTTTCTTTAACGGAAGGCTTGGCGTCCAGCACTTCAAAAATCCGCTGCCCCGCGGCCATGGCCTGCTGAACAGTGCTGTTAACCTTGCTGAGTTTTTTCAAAGGCTCATAAAGAATAAAAAGAGAGCCGACGAAAGCGCCGAACCGGTCGGCGGGCAAATGCTTCAGCGCAAACCACACGGCAACCGCAACGCCGATCGCGCCCATAACCTCAATAATAGGCCTTTGAAGAATCGTAACGCGGATTGTTTTCCTGAAAAAATCAAACACCTTCTCGTTGATTTTTTCAAACCGCTGAATCTCCGTCTCTTCACGGTTAAAAGCCTTGACGATCTGAAAACCCAGAAGCGTTTCTCCGATAAAAGCGGTGATATCAGCCGAGCGCTCCTGCATTTTTTTCGTGTTTCGTCTCAAACTTTTTCCCAGGTAAACAATCGGTATGGCCGCCAGAGGAAACACCACCACGGCAAAAAGCGCGTATTTCCCGCCCCAGATAAAAATAAAAGGAATGCTGTAAAGAATGACGAAAGGCTGTTTAAAAATATCTTCCACTACGTTGGTGAGCGCGCCCTGAATGGCCCCGACGTCATTCATGATCCTGCTCAAAAAATCGCCGGTACGGCCTTTGGAATAATAATCGTGGGATTGATAGACCAGGTGGTGATAGAGATCATCGCGGATCTTCCGCACAATATGAATGCCCACCATGGCCATTTCATATTCCGAGATAAATTCAAAAAAGCTGCGGCCCAGAAAGACAACCACAATGATCAAGGGAATCCAGTAGGTCGGAAAAGTGATCGCGTGATGGATGTTCAGAACAGGCAGCTGTTCAATGACTACCTGGCTTTTATTTTGAAGACCATTTATGGTGACATACGCGGTAACCGAGATAAGGGCTGAAAAAAAGGCGGTTCCCTGACCCGCCAGGATGGCCAGAATCATGCGCCATTTGTGGGGTTTCACATATAACTGAAAAAGCCGTCGGTAGGTATTGGACTGCTCCATAAGGACGCACACTGTAACATATCCATTGACACCCCTCAAGGTTATTTGCTAGGATGAGCGCTGGTTGGCACATCTAACCTTATATATTTCAAACACTTATGATGAATGACCCCGTCAAGATAGCCGTTATCGGCATAGGCCACCTCGGTAAAGAACACGCCCGGATTTACAGCAGCCTGGAAGGCTGCAAGCTTATAGGACTTTGTGACCCGGATGAGACCAAAAAGGAAAAGGCCGACCTCTACGGAGTTCCCCTTTTCACCCGTTACCAGGACCTGATCGGCAAAGTCGACGCCGTCAGCATTTCCACCCCCACTTCCACGCATTACGCCATCGCCAAAGAGTTTTTAAAGGCTGGCATCCACACACTTATCGAAAAGCCTATCTGCCTGAAACTTGAAGAAGCGGATGAACTGCTCCAGATCGCGCGCGATAAAAAATGCGCGCTCCAGGTCGGGCACATTGAGCGCCATAATCCGGGTTTTAAAAAAATCGGGGAGATCGCGAAAAATATCCGCTTTTTTGAAATCCACCGCCTCGGGCCGTTCACGGGCCGCATCAATGACTGCGGCGTGGTGCTGGACCTTATGATTCACGACCTGGACATTGTGCTTGGCCTGATTAAATCCGAAGTCGTCAGCTTTGACGCCATTGGCATCAATGTGCTGACACCCTTTGAGGACATCGCCAACGTGCGCATGAAATTCAAAAACGGCGCCATTGCGGACATCACTGCTTCCCGGATGACTTTCGAAAAACAGAGAAAAATCCGTATTTTCCAGGAAGACGCCTACATCTCGCTGGATTTCGAAGCCCAGAGCGCGAAAATTATCCGCAAGGAAGGCGCTCAGGTCACACAGGAAACCGTGGATATCCAGAAATCTGAACCCTTGAAAGAAGAACTGAAGTATTTTATCGAAGGAATCCGCTCCGGTAAAAGCCTTGGCAAACCTGACGAAGCCGCCCGCGACGCACTGCGTTTCGCCATTGAAATCGTCAACGTCATTCAGGCCGGCAACAATACCCTGATTCCCCGCTAGTTATGCCTAAAGTCTTCATCATTGCCTGCGAGGCTTCCGGAGACCTTCATGGCAGTCACCTTGCCCTGGAAATGCTCTCCAGAAAACCATCCATTGAGCTGCGCGGCGTCGGCGGCCCTCTTATGGAACGCGCGGGCGTAAAAATCATCGAAGACATGACAAAGATTTCCGCGCTTGGCCTGGGCGATGTCCTGCGCCAGTATTTCCGCTACCGGGAAATTTTTTACCGCACGCTTCGGGAGATCGAAAGCTTCAAACCTGACGCCATTGTCATGATTGACTCCCCCGCCTTCAACCTGCGCCTGGCCAAAAAAATCAAAAAACGGTTCCCTGTTTTTTATTATATTTCCCCGCAGCTCTGGGCCTGGGGCGGCAATCGGATCCATGACGTCAAAAAAAATGTTTCCAAAATGCTGGTTATTCTTCCCTTCGAAAAGGACATGTATGAAAAAGCGGGCATTCCGGTGGAATTTGTGGGCCATCCGCTGCTCGACCACGCGCATGCCAGCGAGCCTCGCGAGGCGTTAAGAAAGCGCTTTGAGATCCGTGAGAACCAGATTGCGATCGGCATTCTTCCGGGTTCACGGAGAAAAGAGATTGAAAGAATCCTGCCGGCCATGATGCAGACAGCTTCCAACCTCAGAAAAAAACTTCCGGATGCGGCCTTCTTTCTGGTCCAGGCATCCAATGTCCCGAAAGAAACTTTCCGCGCCATTCTGGACCAGTTTCCTGACGTTCCGCTGCGCAAGCTTGAAAACCAGGACGGTCTTTTCAAGGACGCTGTCACGGCCATGGATTTTGCGCTGGTCACATCCGGCACAGCAACGCTTGAGACAGGTTTGCTGGGCACGCCTTTCTTTCTTCTCTACAAAGCCTCCACCACCACTTACCTGCTAGGGAAAATGCTGGTGCAGGTTCCTTTTCTGGGCCTGGTAAATCTGCTGGCGGGAAAAAGAGTGGTCCCTGAGTTTATCCAGGGGCTTATGGACCCTGAGGTCATGGCCAAAGAGGCCCTGGCACTAATTGAAAACCCGGCGGCGCGTGAAGAGATGAAAAAAGAATTTGCGCTGGTCAGGAAAAAACTCGGGGAACCTGGAGCTGACCGCCGGGCGGCGGAAGCTGTTTTAAAAACGCTGCAGTAAATCCTTCTACTTCTTTTTTACTTCTTCCTTCAGGGCCGGCGCATGCTGCCAGGAAAACTCCGGCTCAACCACAGGAGCATATCCTGACGGCCAGGGAAACGGGAACGTCAGAACTTCATACGCTCCGGCAGCCACCCGTCCTGCTCCGTAAAAAGCCCCGCGCCCCATACCCGTCAGCCAGGTGGGAGGGAAAGCGTCCTTCTTTTTTTCACGTGCCATTTCATTGGAGATTTCAAAAACAGGAGCGGCCGCGATGTTCAGAAACCCGCGCTGAAGTTTGCGCAGAGGCGTCCCTTCAGGTTCAATTTCAGTCGCGAAAGAAAGAGGGACGAAAAAAGATAAAGCAACGGAGAGCGTCAGCACAAAAAACGGGAAACGTTTCATTCCGACAATCTACCACAACTCAAAAAACCCGGCAATGGGCATAAAAAAACCCCCGCATCTCCCATAAGGAAACGCGGGGGTTTTGTATTTATTCAGCTTCTTAGAGCTTGAACAGCATGTCCGCGTAGGACGGGACGGGCCAGAGCTTGGCAGGAACCAGAGTCTCAAGTTCGTCAATATCCTTGCGCAGATCAGCCTGGGCCGTGAAAACCTTGTCACGGTAGGCTGCTCCTTTTTCAGGCGCATGCGAAATAGCCTGGGCTTTTTTCAGCGCGTTCTGAAGAACAGTCAGCTTTTCATTCGCGGATTCCAGAAGATCGGAAATCTGCGTCAGAAGGCCTTTCTGCACCGACGCGGAAGCGCCGGCAGACTTCAGCTTGTTGATGGTCTGCGCCAGCTCTTCGGTGTAGCCGATGACCGCAGGAATATAGAGCTTCTTGACCATATCGATCGAAGCGAGCGCTTCAATATTGATATGCTTGGCATACTGCTCGAGATAAATCTCGTAGCGGGAATGCAGCTCTTCCTTGGTCAGGACTTTGTACTTCTCGAACAGCTTGTGCGCTTCAGGCGTGTTCATGTACTTCAGCGCTTCAACCGTGGACTTGATGTTGGGAAGGCCGCGCTTCTTGGCTTCCTTGACCCATTCCTCGGAATAGCCGTTGCCGTTAAAAATGACGCGGCCGTGTTTCACGACAGCTTCTTTAATAATGGCGGCAGCTTCCTTGTTCACGTCCTTGGCTTTTTCAAGGCGCGTGGCAATCTCATCCAGCGATTCGGCCACGATAGTGTTAAGAACCGTGTTGGGGCCCGAAACAGAAGCGGAAGAGGGCACCATGCGGAACTCAAACTTGTTGCCGGTAAACGCAAAGGGAGACGTGCGGTTACGGTCCGTGTTGTCTTTCGGCAGAGACGGAAGAGAATCAACGCCGATGTTGAGGTAATGCTGTCCTTTGGAGGAAGCCTTCCTGCCTTTTCCAAGGTTCTCAAGAATCTCCGTCAGTTCTTCTCCCATGAAAACGGAGATGATGGCCGGAGGGGCTTCATTCGCGCCCAGGCGGAGGTCATTGCCCGGATTGGCGGCGGAAGCGCGCAGCTTGTCCGCGTGCTTGTCGACTGCCATAATGAGAGCAGACAGAAAAACCAGGAACTGCTCGTTGTCGTGCGGGGTGTGGCCGGGTTCAAGGAGGTTGAAACCGTCATCCGTGGCAAGCGACCAGTTGTTATGTTTTCCGGAACCATTGACGCCGGCAAAGGGCTTCTCGTAAAGAAGGCAGACAAGCCCGTGACGCAGCGCGACTTTGCGCATAGTTTCCATGACCAGCTGGTTGTGGTCAGACGCAATGTTGGTCGTCGAGAAAATCGGCGCCATTTCAAACTGCGCGGGAGCCACTTCGTTGTGCTTGGTCTTGGCGGAAACGCCCATCTTCCAGAGTTCGGTGTCCAGATCCCACATGAACTTGGAAACGCGATCCTTGATAGCGCCAAAATACTGATCTTCCAGTTCCTGGCCTTTCGGAGCCGGGGCGCCGAAAAGCGTACGGCCGGAAACCATAAGGTCCAGACGCTGGTCAAAATACTTCTTGTCGATCAGGAAATATTCCTGCTCGGGACCGACCGTCGCGGTGACGCGGCGTGAAGTATCATTTCCAAGTGCGCGAAGAACGCGAAGGGACTGTTTGGAAACCGCTTCCATGGAACGCAGCAGCGGGGTCTTCTTGTCGAGCGCTTCGCCCGTGTAGGAGCAGAAAGCTGTGGGAATGCAAAGCGTGACATTGCCGGCATCATCGGTCTTCAGGAAAGCCGGAGACGTGCAGTCCCAGGCCGTGTAACCGCGGGCTTCAAACGTCGCGCGCAGGCCGCCGGAAGGAAAGGAAGAAGCATCCGGTTCACCCTGAATCAGCTGTTTGCCGGAAAATTCCATGACCACACTGCCTTCAGCGGTCGGGGAAATAAACGCGTCGTGCTTTTCCGCGGTCTGGCCCGTAAGAGGCTGGAACCAGTGCGTGTAATGGGTCGCGCCCTTTTCAATCGCCCAGTCTTTCATGGCATTGGCCACGACATTGGCGACTTCAAGAGTCAACGGAGCGCCCTGATCAATCGTTTTGCGAAGGGCCTTGTAGGTATCCTTCGGAAGACGCTCTTTCATCGTCTTGAGATTAAAAACGTTAGAACCGAAAATTTCTGAAATATCAGCCATTGTAACCACCTCGATGATGTGAATTTTGGTTGGTCAAAATCAAAGCCTTCCCTGTTGGGCAGGGAAGAAAATCGTAGTCTTTTGACCTTCCATTGTCAAGTTACTTTAATTGTTGTTTTGACTTGTCTGATACAGCTAAAAAGCCCGCTAAATCAGGGCTTTGAAGGATGCCGTCTTTTCCCCAAAAGACCGGCCAGAGCACTTCTTTTCCGTCTAAACCAGCGCCTTGCGGCCTCTTTCTCCCGTGCGGATTCTGACAGCTTCGCAGACGTCATAGATAAAAATCTTTCCGTCGCCAACAGTGCCTGTAAAAGCCGATTTTTCAATGGTTTTGGCAATTTTTTCCGCCTGGGGATCTTCGCAGATAACCTCTACTTTGACCTTGGGCAGAAAATCCAGTTTGAAGCTGGCGCCGCGCCATTCACGGAAGGTTCCTTTTTGAAGACCATGTCCCGATATTTCAGTCACGGTGATGCCAGGATAGCCGCATTTAACAAGCGCCTCCCAGACATCCTCCAGCTTTTCAGGTCGAATCATGGCTTCAATTTTTTTCATGGCATAGACTCTCCTTCGGGGCATGTTAAAAGCAAGGAACATGCCAAAAGCCAAAGATTATCCCTATAGGGGAAAGAGGGGTTTAGAAGGGTTTTCTAGAGGAGAAACCAACAAATTTGAAAGATGGGTACAGGAATGTCAATCCTGCTTCAAATCATAGGTCTTGAGCTTGTAGCCCAGGATACGCTCCGTAATACCCAGAAGCGAAGCCGCTTTCCTCTGGTTTCCGCCGGTTTTGGCCAGAGCCTCCTGAATCAGCTGCTTTTCAAGCGCCTCCACCCGGATGGTCAGAGAATTTGAAGATGAGGCCTCTTCCCCGTCGCCCTGCGCTGAGAAAGATCCATCGTCCTTTTTCTTGACTACGCCCAGAATGGGAAAAAGATCCGGAGTCAGCGTGTCAGTCTTGCAAAGCACAACCGCGCGCTCGACCGCGTTTTCAAGTTCACGGACATTGCCCGGCCAGTTGTACTGGACCAGCTTTTCGATGGCCGCATCGGAAATAAATTTCACATCCTTGCGGTTTTCATCGTTGGATTTCCGGAGAAAGTATTCCAGAAGAAGCGGAATATCTTCACGGCGCTCGCGCAATGCCGGAAGAAAAATAGGAATGACGTTCAAGCGGTAATAAAGGTCTTCACGGAATTTTCCGGCCCTGACCTCAGCTTCCAGGTCGCGGTTGGTCGCGGTAATCAAACGGATATCCACATGGATGGTATGCGTTCCCCCCACCCTTTCAAATTCCTTTTCCTGGAGAACACGCAGAAGTTTGACCTGGGTGCTCGGAGAAATATCGCCGATTTCATCCAGAAAAAGCGTGCCGCCGTGCGCCATTTCAAAACGTCCGGGTTTGCTTGAAACCGCGCCGGTGAAAGCGCCTTTTTCATAACCGAAAAGCTCGCTCTCAAGCAAGGTCTCAGGAAGCGCAGCGCAGGAAATCTTGATAAAAGGGCCGTCGGAACGCTGGCTGTTGTAGTGAACGGCATGGGCGATCATTTCTTTTCCGGTACCGCTCTCGCCGCGAAGCATGACTGTCGCGCGGCTCTGGCTGACGGTCTCAATGTTGGCGTAAACGTCCGCCATGCGTTTGGATTCCCCGATGATATTCGCGGGATGAAATTTTTTACGAAGGTCGCGCTTCAGAAGGATATTTTCACGCGTCAGCTTTTCCTTGTCTTTCTCGTGAAGGAGATGGATACGCACGGCCTGTGCCACCATGGAGCCGATAATGGTCAGAAGCCGGACGTCCTCATCAAGCGAAGTGCCTTCGGAAAAAAGCCGGTCCGCAGAAAGCGCGCCGATGGTTTTCTGGTCAAGCTTGATCGGGACGCAGATGAATGAAATATTGTTACGGCTCAGGTCGCGTGACTTGGTGCGGTTCAGGAAAAGAGGCTCATTTCCGACGTTTGGGACGACAATAGGCTCGCCCGCTTCCACGACCTTTCCGGTAATACCTTCTCCGACCCGGTAGCGGCCGCGTTCCATGGCTTTTTTGTCCATGCCGTGAGCAACTTCCACGACCAGCTCGCCTGTGCGGACGTCAAGGAGCGTCAGAGTGCCGCGCTCCATTCCCATTTTTTCATGGAGGATACTCATGACTTCCTTCGTCAAATCCTCAAGGCTCAAGGAATTGTTGATGGCCTTGGAAACTTCATAAAGAGTTGTGGACTCCTGAAGCTTGCGCTTCAGTACGCCTACGGACTCCCGCTCTTCTTTTTCCACATGATGCTTCATGACGGCTCCTTTAGTCCCACAACCGCGATACCGGCCTCATCAGCCTGGCGAACAAACTCTTCACGGTCCAGAAAAATGGTTTTCCCCGCTTCAAATCCGAACGCCGCGGCCTTTGCTTCCACCAGCGAACGGATGGTTTTAAGCCCGGCCGCAGGCACATCAAAGCGCATGTCCTGCGCGGGCTTGGCAACCTTCACAACAGTGACTTTTCCATCTCCCAGAACACCGCCCCGGCGGATGGTCTGGTCAGTTCCTTCAATGGCTTCAACCGCAAGCACAGACTTTTTCTTGACCACAACAGTCTGGCCAATGTCCTCACCCGCGATTTTTTTCGCCATACGAAAACCAAATTCCAGATCTTCCAGGACTTCTTTCGCGGGCTTTCTTTTACCAAGAACTCCGGGACCCGGCAGTGCGTGCTTCATCAAAAAAGTAGAATCCATCAGGTCAATTCCCTGACTGTGAAGGTAATCAGCGATCCCCGAAAGAAGCGAATCATCCTTGAAGTCCCGGGTCTTCATGATGACCTTGACCATCTCAAGGTCAGGCCGCACATTCTCCTGAAACAGCCGGACCTTTTCAACCTTGCCCGCCATGATGGCCTCATGCACGCCGTGCGAACGGAAGAATTTTACGAGCTTCTTGAGTTCACCGACCTTGACCCATGTAAAGGCGTCAGCCATTTTTTCCAGGGACGGTTCGGCTTCTTTCTCAATAGCGCAGACCACCACGCGGTAACCTTCATCGCGGGCTTCCTTGGCCGCCAGAATGGGAAACCGTCCGTTTCCCGCAATCATGCCCAGGATCTTCATAAGAGCTTGTGTTTAACGGCAAACGCCGCGCTCGGAGGCGAGCAGAAAATCCTTCAAAATCGTGAAGGCGGGAAATGTCCGGCCTTCCTCTTCGATTTTTGCCAGCGCATTTTTAATCGTCAGGCTGGAGCGGAAGAGAGTCTTGAAAGCTTTACGGAGAAAAAGTTTTTCTTCCTTGGAGTAGCCGGCGCGGTCAAGGCCCACCGTGTTCAAACCGTAAACACGGGCGGGATGTCCGTCAGCGATCATAAAAGGCGGAACATCCTGCACTACTTTGGAGCAGCCGCCGATCAGGGCAAGCGAACCAATGCGCACAAACTGATGAATCGCTGAAAGGCCGCCGATGATGGCGCGGTCTTCAAGAATAACGTGTCCGGCCAGCGTGGCGCTGTTGGCCAGAATAGTATGATTGCGGATGATGCAGTCGTGGGCGACGTGAGAATACGCCATCAGCAGATTATCGTTGCCGATGCTGGTTTCCGTTCCGTCTTTAGTCCCGGGGTTGAGCGTAACGTATTCGCGGATCTTGTTGCGGTCACCGATGCGCAGATAACTGGTACCGCCCTGAAATTTTTTGTCCTGTGTGCGGCTTCCGACCACGGCACCGGTAAAAATTTCGTTATCAGCACCGATCATGGTATAACCCTCGATGCTCACACGGGCCCCGATCCTCGTACGGGGGCCGACTTTCACCGTGCCCTCGATAATCGAGTAAGGCCCTACTTCCACTCCCTCCGCCAGCTCAGCGTCCGGATGGACGATGGCCGTCGGATGGATGATCACTTGTCCACTACCGCGAACTTCACTTCCGCTTCGCATACGAGCTTCTCCCCGACATAGGCAAGACCAACGCACTGGCCGGTCTTGGCCCGGATTTTCTGGACTTCAACTTCCATTCTCAGCACATCGCCCGGCAGAACCGGCTGGCGGAACTTGGCCGAATCAATGCTCATGAAATAAGCGATTTTATCCCGGTTTTCAGGCTTGCTCAGCATGATGACGCCGCCGACCTGGGCCATGGCTTCAATAATGAGAACGCCGGGCATGCCCGGATGGCCGGGAAAATGTCCCTGAAAAAAATAATCGTTGATGGTGACCTGCTTAAAGCCCGTTGCTTTTTTACCGGGCTCGAAGTTTTCAATCCTGTCCACAAAAAGAAACGGATAGCGGTGAGGAAGAATCTTCTGAATCTGATGAATATTCAGGGTTGAAGACGACGGCATTTCCTGGGGTTGAGTTTCCATGAGAAGTTTCCTCACAAATTCAAGGTTGAGGCCGTGGCCGCTGCGGGCGGCGATCACGTGCCCTTTTATAAAACCTCCCGCCAGAAACAAGTCACCCAGCAGGTCCACTATTTTATGCCGGCAGGCTTCATCGTCAAAGCGAAGACTATTGTCCACCGGAAGGTTGTTTTCAAACACAAGTGTGTTTTTGGGATTAGCGCCTTTGCCGAAACCCTGGGCCAGAAGATACTCCGCCTCTTCCTTCAGGCAAAACGTGCGGGCCGGAGCCAGATCACGCTCAAAAATTTCAGGCACGACCGTAAGGCTGACAAACTGGTCCTGCAGGTCCTTGTGGCGGTAACTCAGGGTGTAGGACACTACCAGCTGGGAAGAAGGCAGGATCAAAAGCGATTGATCTCCCCTGTCCACAAAAACAGGTTCCTTAACCTCAATCCATTTACGCTCCGCGGCCTGTTCAACCAGACCGGTGCGCAGAAACGCTTCGACATAATCGCGGGAGCTTCCATCCATGGCGGGAAGTTCCTCCGCGTCAATTTCCACAAGGGCATTATCAATGCCCAGTCCGTGAAACGCCGCCATTAAATGCTCAATGGTGCGGACAAGCCCCGAACCCACCACGAGGGCAGTCTGCCGCATTTCATCGGAGCGGACGTTATCAACGCCCGCGCGGACCTTGAGAGAAGGGTCCAGGTCCACCCGGCAAAAATGGATCGCCGTATTTTCCGGCGCCGGATGGATGGCCAGCTTCACACGGACACCCGTGTGAAGCCCCTGGCCTTCCAGAAAAACAGTCTGTCGAAGTGTTCTTTGTTTCATGTTTATTTCTTCTTGGTGGAATATTCCTTATTCAGCATATCCGTAACGTCTTTGGTCGAATCCATTTTCAGGGTGTGGTACAGAAGAGCGCGCTCATTGAGAATCATATCAAGCTGCTTCTGCTGACCGTAACGCTGGATGGCGCCGTCGATGTCCTTGAAAATATCGCGGACAACCTTGTTGCGCTGTTCGCCCAGGACTTTGCGGGTTTCCTGGTCAAAGGTTTCAAGTTCTTTCACTTTCAGGGCCAGACCTTCCTGCTTCTTGGCCTTGGCATCGTCGCTCAGAAGGGCCATTTCATCCTTCGCCTGGCGGATTTCCTTGACCAGACCGTCACGCTCGTCTTCTTTTTTCTTTCCGGCCTGCTGAAGAACGCGGTCGTTGTCCTTGGTTTTCAGGTAGCCGTCAAACACCTTGGCCACGTCAACATAGGCAATTTTTTCGCCTTCAGCATAGGCATGAACTCCGCTGAGGGCCAGAATCATCGCGAGAAAGAAAGAACCTGCAAAAACCTTTTTCATAAACAAACTCCTTTTGAAATTGATGTTTTAAAAACCTCGACTCAAACTGAACTCAAAACGTCCGTTGCGATTCTTGGTATCCCGGTTCGCAATCGGGTAGCCGTAATAAAAAGCTACGGGGCCTAAAGGAGTCTTGATCTTCAAGCCCGGACCGGCACTGATTGAAAAATCTCCAAAGCCAACGCGGTAGGAATCAGGATCCACATTGGCGGCATCAATAAAGAACGAGCTTTTAAACGCATCAAGATGCGGAATGGGAATGGTGTATTCCACGCTGCCAAGCGTAATGCTCTGACCGCCGATGGCGTCTCCCGCTTCCTTGGGACCCACGCGCCTGTACTGAAAACCGCGGACGCTTCCCAGACCGCCGGCATAAAACCGGTCGAAGATAGGAACCTCATCCGAACCCGCGTATTCCTTGGCAGTGCCAAGCTGGATGCGCGCTTCAAGCAGGTGCTTTTTGAACAGCGTCCAGTATTTGGCCGCGTTGATCTGCAAAATATAATAGTCGTGTTCCCCGCCGATAAACCCGCCAACCAAATCTGCGTTAAAACCAATCTGCGTACCCTTGGTGGGATTGAAGACGCTGTCGCGGCTGTCATAGCCCAGGATCAGGGCGCGCCATTTGGAAATCACGTTATTGCCTGAAAACCGGGTAACGGAGTCCGGCGCGTCGTCGGAAAAATCGTTAATTTTCACATTCTCAAGAATATAGCCGGTGCCGTAACGGAAAACGTCACGGAAGCGTTTGGTAAAGGTCGTGCCCACACCGGTGCGGGTCTCGTCAAAGTCCGTGTTTTCCTTGAAACGCTTGGTGTTATAAAGATCGCTTGTCCAGGCAATGGGCTTGCCAAACAGATAAGGCTCCACAAACTCAATATTGTAGTTACGGGAAATCGAACCGATCCTGGCGGAAAGCGAAAGGGATTGCCCCGCGCCGGTAAAGCGCGGCCAGTTAAAAAAATCGAAGTTCCTCTGCGAGATTTCGCCGAAGCCGACAAAGCGGTCCACGGAACTGACGCCGCCGCCGAATGACAGCTCGCCAGTCCTCTTCTCCTTGACGCGAAACACAAGGTCTTTACGGTTGGGCGCGGAGGCCGGCTCCGTATCGTAAGTGATGTCTTCGAAATAATCCAGGTTCTGAAGGCGCTGCTTGGACTTTTCAATCTTGTCGCCGTCAAACTTCTCTCCCGGGCGGATACGCAGCTCGCGGCGGATAACCACGTCCTTGGTTTTGGTATTGCCGCGGACAATGACCTTTTCGACAAAATAAAGGTCCCCTTCTTCAATCTTGTAAATGATATCCACTTTGCCGTTGTCGCGGTTCAGCTTGACCTCGGGCACCACTCGCGCATCCATATAGCCACGAGCCTTGTAGTAGTTGACGATTTTTTCAATGTCCTTGGAGATGTAATACTGGGAGTAGGTCAGCCCGGGAAGCATTTCCAGCTCCTGCCAGATTTCAGACTGCGGGAAAAGCCGGTTGCCCTGGATCTGGACGTCGCCGGTCACATAGTGTTTGCCTTCGTCGATCAGAATCTTGACGTAAATCCAGTGCCCCTGGTCATCGTAATCAAATGAAGGCTCGATCTTGGCATCCAGATAACCTTCCTGCTGATAAAAAAGCTGGAGCCGCTCAATGTCCTTTTCGAAATTTTCCTGCTTGAAAACGCCGGAACGCAAAAACATCAAACCTTTTTTGCGGGTCTTCATGAACTTCAAAAGTTTTTTGGCTTTGAACGCCTGATTGCCCTCAAACTTGACGTCCTTGATTTTGTATTTCAAGCCTTCCTGAACGCGGATGTAAACCGTGGCTTCCTTGCTCTGCCTGTTGACCTTGACGTCAGACTGAATGTCCACAAAACGGAAACCCTTGTTGCCGTAAAGTTTCTGGACGGCTTCCACTCCCACCTTGACCGCTTTGCGGTCCAGAATCTGGCCTTCCACAATTTTCAGTTCCTTGCGGATTTTGTCTTCCTTGAAAACCGTGGCGCCTTCAATAATGACTTCCTTAACGATGGGCTTTTCAATAACTTCAACGTGCAGGCGGTAGCCTTCCGGAGTTTCTTCGATGTCCATCCGGATGTCCTGGAAATAAGAAGTAGAATAAAGCCGCTTGATGTCATCGTTCACGGTTTCCTGAACAAGAGGCTGGCCCTGACGGCTGCGGATCTTGCTCAAAACCGTGTTGGTGCTGACAAGCTGGTTACCGCGGACATCGATGCTGATAATAACGTTGGGAGTGGATGACTTGGGCGCAGCTGCGGCCGCGGGCTGAGCGGGAGCAGCCGGCTTCTGCTCTTCAGCAGCGGGCGGCTGGGGTGCCGCCTGGTCTTCGGCTTTCGCGGAAAGCGGAAGAGTAAGGACAGGCGCCAGAAGCATGAGCAAAATCAGAAACCTTTTCATGACTAAGCGCCTTCCTCCATCCGGTGGAATTCAGGATTCTCAAACCGGGTCCAGTCTTTAAGGAATAAAAGGTCCACATTGCCGATCGGCCCGTTACGCTGCTTGGCGATAATGGCCTCGGCACGATTTCTGTTTTCTTCCGTGGGGTTATAGTACTCTTCACGGAAAAGAAATACCACAACATCCGCATCCTGCTCAATAGCACCCGATTCACGCAGATCTGAGAGCTGAGGGCGGTTACCGGTACGGCTTTCAACCGCACGGGACAATTGGCTGACTGCGATCACAGGAACGCGCAGCTCACGGGCAAGCGCCTTGAGCGAGCGTGAAATTTCCGAAATTTCCTGCTGGCGGCTTTCCGCGCGGCCCACACCCTGCATCAGCTGAAGATAGTCGATGACAATCAGCTGAATGTCGTGCTGCATTTTAAGACGGCGCGCCTTGGCGCGAACTTCAAGCACCGTCTGGCCGGGCGTGTCATCAATAAAAAGCGGGGCTTCAGAAAGTTTTCCGGCCGCGCTTGTAAGCTTGGGCCAGTGTTCGTGTGAAAGATATCCGGTACGGACTTTTTGCGCGTCAACACGCGCGTGGGAGCAAAGCATACGCTGAACCAGCTGCTCCTTGCTCATTTCGAGCGAGAAAAATACGGAAGGTTTTTTAAGGTCAATGGCCGCGTGTTCGCAGATACCGGCGGCAAAAGCCGACTTCCCCATCGAAGGACGGCCGGCAACAATAATCAGGTCCGAAGGCTGCAGCCCCGCGGTCTTGACGTCAAATTCATGGTAACCGGTTTCAAGACCCGTCACGTGGTGCTTGTGCTGATAAAGCCGGTCAATCGTCTCCATGCTGTGTTCAATAATATCTTTAAGCTGAACGGGACGGCCTTCGATGCGCTGCTGGCTGATTTCGAAAATCATTTTCTCAGCCTGGTCAAGCGCCTGGCGGGCTTCAGTGTCAGACTCAAAGCAGCGCTGGACGATCTGGGTGGAACTCTGGATCAGATCACGGAGAATCGCCTTTTCTTTGACAATCTTGGCGTAATGTTCGATATGAGCGGCCGTAGGAACAGAAGTCGTCAGCTGAGTCAGGTAGCTGACGCCGCCGGTTTCTTCAAGCTGATTGTGTTTGCGGAGTTCTTCGGAAACCGTCAAGAGGTCAATGGGCTTGCTCTGCTGAAAGAGGGCCACCATGGCGGCAAAAATCTTGCGGTGGTTTTCGTTGTAGAAATATTCAGCCCGGAGTACTTCAAGAGCTTTAATAAAAGCCGCTTCTTCAAACATCATCGCGCCCAGCACGCTCATTTCAGCGTCGCGGCTCTGGGGAGGAACCTTTTCGAGAAGGTTGACCTGGGCGGGATTAGGCACGGTATCCTTTAGGCCCGGCCTTTACGGCTTGCGAACGACTTCGACCGTAACGCTGGCTTTGACTTGCGGGTAGATTTCCACGGCAACGGAGTGTTCGCCGAGGGTCCGGATAGATTCCTTCACCTGGATGTGTTTCTTGTCAACCGCATGGCCCTTCTGAGCCAGGGCGGCGGCAATTTCTTCCGCGGTCACGGAACCGAAAAGCTTGTCCTGCTCACCGCAGGCCGCTTCAATGCGGACCTTCACAGCCGACATCTTTTCAGCGCGGGCAAGGGCTTCCTTCTTTTCCTTTTCGCGGCGGACTTCAGCGCGCTTTTTCTGGTCTTCAACAAAGACCTGATTTTCAGGCGTGCTGGGAAGAGCCAGCTTGCGGGGGATCAAAAGGTTTCTCGCAAAACCGTCCCGAACGCGGACAACCTGGCCTTTTCTTCCGACTTTTTCGACATCCTGCAAAAGAATCAATTCCATGACACCTTCTCCTTAAATAAGATTCCGGAACTCCGGCGAATTAATCGATCTGAAACGCGACAAACGCCGAGTGACGGGCGCGCTTAATCGCCCGCGCAAGCATTCTCTGGCATTTCGCGCAATTTCCCGTGATACGGCGGGGAATGATTTTACCTTTTTCCGTCAAAAACTTCCTGAGACGCTCCACATCCTTGTAATCAAGGCTGGTGGCGCGGTCCGCGCAAAAACGGCAGGTTTTCTTCTGGAAGAATCTGCCGCCGGGTCCACCGGGACGGCCTTCTCTTTTACGGAACTCTCCAGGGCGGCCGCCCGGACGGGAGCCTCCACTCGATGATCTTGACGGTCCTGACGAAGGTCTACGGTTCATTCAAAAACTCCTGGTAACTTGAATTTAAAAGGGAATTTCGTCCTCGGCCTCAACGGCTCCGGAACTTTTCGAAGAAGGACTGGGTGTTTCATCCATCATATCGGTTTCAGGCATTTCAGGCGCGGAATCCTGTTTGGATCCGCCGGCCCGGCCTAAAAACTGGACATTCTGCGCAACAACTTCAAGAGTCGAGCGCTTGGTACCATCCGGAGCGTCCCAGCTCCGGCTCTGCAAACGGCCTTCCACAAAAACCGGACTGCCCTTTTTCAGGTACTGGTTGCAGACTTCCGCGCGTTTCGCCCAGACCACAACGCGGATAAAACTGACTTCCTCTTTTTTTTCGCCGGTCTGCGAAAGATACGCGCGGTTCACGGCAACGGTAAAGCTTGTAACGGCCTGGCCTGACGGAATGTAACGCAGCTCCGGATCGCGGGTCAGGTTTCCCATCAGCATGACTTTGTTAAGGCTGGAGGCCATTTTAGAATCCTATGCGCTTAAGCTCCCGCTGCGGGTGCAACGGAAGGCACGGCAACGCGGGCGGGTTTCGCCGCGGCTTTTGCTGCTTTCTTTGCGGAAGGAATCACTTTTGCCGTGATCATGTATTTGATCACGTCTTCCTGAAGCTCTATGCCCTTGCGGAACTCGGTCGCCTTGAGCGGATCCATTTTGTAATCAATGACGAGGTAATAGCCTTCCTGGAATTTCCGGATCGGATAACCCAGGGTCTTTTTACCCCAATCCTGTTTCTGTTCGATCGTGGCCTGAAACTTGGCAAACAGATCGTCTAAATTTTTCAGCTGCCCTTTACGAACATCCGGCGTGGATTCGGGCGGAAAGATAAAAACACCTTCGTACGATTTCATTTCGAATTGGCTCCTTAAGAAAGATGGATTGACTAAGGCCAAACAATGTACCACAAAAATGTAGAGCGGGCAAGCTTGATTTAATAATTTAACTCTATATACCAGAAGGGTTTACAACATTCATTACCTGCTCAATCGGCCCTTTTACCCAAAGGCGGCAGGCTTCAGCGGCCTTCTCAAGCGCTCCAGAAACCTTTTCTTTCTCTTCCGGAGCAAATGGCTGCAGCACATATTCTTCCAGCGGGACGTTCAAGGGAGTTTCCGGCGCGATACCAAAGCGAAGTCTTGCGTAGTCCTGGTTTCCCAAAGCCAGCGCCAGAGATTTCAACCCATTGTGTCCGCCGTCAGTTCCATTCGGGCGAATCCGCAAACGGCCCAGAGGCAGGGCCGCCTCATCCAGAACCACCAGCAAATCTTTCGAAGTTTCAACTCCAAGATGCTGAGCGAGGCGGGCAATGACGGGACCTGAAACATTCATATAAGTTTCAGACCATGCCAGCGTGACCGGCATGTTTTCCCAGTCAAATGAAACAAAGGAAGCCTGAAGTTTCTTTTCCGTCTTGAAAGAAACGCGGCGGGCCGCGGCAATGGTTTCCACCACCCGCCGGCCCGCATTATGCCGTGTTTCCGAATACTTCGAACCCGGATTTCCCAAACCGAAAATAAGCTTCATATCAGTCACAGGGTTCCAGATGCAGGACACGGGATTTTAAAACCAAATCCCGTATCTCGTGTCTTGTATCGTTATTTCTCGGCCTTCTTCGCAGCGGGAGCAGCAGGAGCAGCGGCAGCAGCTTCTTCGCCTTCAGCCGGCTTCTTGCCTTTTTCAATAACTTCCGGCTCCGCAGGTCCGGCTTCTTCACTGGGCGCAACTTCCTTCATCGGAGGATGCAGGGCTACGACCACGTCTTCGGCGTCCAGCTTGCAGGTAACGCCTTCAGGCATTTTCAGGTCCTTGGCATGAATAGCATCGCCAATGGCCATGTTCTTGACGTCAATTTCGATCTTTTCCGGAATAGCGGTGGGAAGACATTCCACTTCGATTTCGTGGTGGATGACGTCCAGAATACCGCCTTCCTTGACGCCGGGGGCCTCATCGCCGTGGAAAACCACAAGCGGAACCTTGACGTCGATCTTCTCGGTCAATGAAATGACCGTGAAATCCACATGATCGATCACGTCCGTGACCGGATTATGCTGGATTTCCTTGATAAGACAGGTCGATTCCTTCAGTTTCACACCCTCAACCTGAAGGGTGATAACCACGTTTTCACCGGCCTTGGTATTCAGCGCGGCGCCAAGGTCTTTTTTCGCGACCTTGAGCGACAGAGCCTTCATGCCGTGACCGTAAAGCGTGGCGGGGATAAAACCTTCGCGGCGGTCCAGCTTCGCCCCCTGACTTCCGATTTTCTCGCGGACCTGAGCCGCCAAATTCACTGTTGCCATTTTAAAACTCCTCCTGTGGAAATAACTTTATGCTTCTACTTTCACTTTTGAAAACAAGGAACTCACCGATTCGTTGCGGTGAATCCTCACAATGGCCTCCGCCAGAAGCGGAGCGACCGAAAGCGGTTGAATTTTATCAATGCGCTTTTCCGGTGAGAGAGGGATGGAATTCGTGACAATCAGTTCCGTGATGTCAGAATTCCTGATTCTTGAAATCGCTTCTCCCACCAAGACGGGGTGAACAACGGCCGCGTAAATATCAAGCGCGCCCGCCTGCTTGATTGCGCGGGCGGCTTCGCAAAGCGAGCCGGCTGT
>CAZIQJ010000007.1:0-14641 GCA_964541285.1 uncultured bacterium
CACCCGTGCTTTCAGCGCGGCATTGTGCGGCAGGCCCAGAAGATAATCCAGCGAGCCATCTGTATTCATAAGAAGATCCCGGAAAGCTTCGTCAAAATTTCCCTCCGCGCCCATGGAATACGCGAACTTCGTCAAAATTTCCCCCACAACTCTCTGCGGGGTTGAATCCAGAGCCCCGGAGAAACGTTCAAGAAAAGCTTCATCAGCGGGATAAGCTTTTTTGAAAGCCGCGCGGACCGCATCCCCCCATTGCGCGATTTGCTTTTCGGATACCCGCATTTCTGAACGCCGGCGCAAGGGAGCGGAAAAACCGGCTGTCTGGCCGGGAAGAAAATCAATTTCACGGGGAAACCAGACTTTTGTGCCAGCGGCAGGCTGCCGGAGCTCGGAGCGGGCAGATTTTATTTTCTCAAGGTCGTCTTCAATACCTTCAAGAATCCTGCGCCCTTCCGGGGTCACCTGCACATTTTTCCGCGCCTGAAAAGCGGCAGACATACTCAGAAGAACACTCCGGAGAACCGCAAGGTCGCTCATGGCGTACCTGACGTCCGCTTCAATGGTAAAAGTCAAAAGCGGGTTTTCATTTTTTCCAATGTCCGGGAGAAACGTCATCCTGGAAGCCTCCCACTCTTCGCCCAATCTTTCCTCGGGAGTTTCTTCCCCAAGCCCTTCGACCTCCCGGCCCGGCTCTACACCAAAGTCATCCTCCACGCTTTCAATGAACCTTCCCAATTCCGTGAGAGCCGGATACTGCTGATAAATATCTGGAAGCACTCCTTGATCGCCTGAAAGAATCGCACTGGCGCGGCGGATATACCTTTCCTGCCATTCGCGGAATGCCTTCTCATAGGCCTGAAGCGCGGCAAGGAATTCCGCTTTCCCCTTCTGGTAGGCACCCTCCGGACCGTTTGCGATTTCATCCTTGAGCCGGGTTAAATTTTTCCAGAGCGGCGCAAGGGCATCGTAACTTCTGACTTCTTCCTCAAAAGCGGCCTTTTCTTTCGCGCTCATTCCTGCGACCGCGGTATCGCGGGGCAAAAATCCTTTTACGGATTTTTCTTTTTCCGCTTCCTGACCTGGCGTGGCGCGCGCCGGCAGCTGATCATATTTTGAACTCCGGATATCACTGAAATAAAAATAGGTTCCGGAAGTCATAAGCAGGTCCACAAGCGTGACAAGCAGCCTGGCCCCCGCTTCTCTTTGCCCCGGATCGCCGCTGAAATGCCTGGCAAGCGCGTCCGCCATGGCCTTTCTTTTAGCGGGCGCACGCTGGTGCATGGGGGTGAGCGTGTGTATGTCCAGCTCTCCAGACGTGTAGATGGGGATGCCATAAAGCACTCCGCGGAAATGCTCCGGCGTCTCGATCAGGTCAAAAGCGGCCTTGTTGGCAACATCAAAATAAAGCCCCAGATCAAAATCTGTTTCCAGGGTGCTGTTGGCAAGATATCCGAGATGGTTAAGCAGCATCTGGTCTCCGGCATGTCCCAGCTCCGAGAGAAGGGCTTTGAACCCCAGGCTTTTTTCCGAAGGCTCGCCGTCCAGACTTTCTTCCTTGATCCCGATGACATAATTAAAAGGCCCTCGGAATTTGATGGCCGTCGTTTTTGAAGATCCTTTGGGATAAACTGAAAAGCGGATAAAATCCCGGCCCGGCGCCGGCTCAATCCAGTTTGCGGCAAGCTCGTAGGCCAGAATGTCCTGGGCAATTTCAATCCAGGGCGTATATTTTTCACTCTGAAAAAATAAAATCGTGTTCTTCGGACGTTTGACTCCGTCGGAAGCGATATGGGTGTGAGCCGCCAGAATTCCCCTGACTTTCCGGAACCGTTCCCGGAACGCGTCATCTCTTGCCTTGAGCCTTTCCTGAATGACCGGAAGCGCCTGCGTCCTGATCTCCGAACGTCGGCCCAAAGAAACTTCCCCCGCTTCCATGACAACGTCGGGGCTGGCCAGGTCAGCGGGAGACACCTGCACGCCAACAATCGTGGGGATGGCGGCAACGGGCTTGAGAAGGTTCAGGATATTGTCATGGCTCAGTCTCCCCTTGGCTTCCAGCTCGCGAAGCCCGCGCACAAAAGCCTCGACCCTGGGACGCCAGTCAGCCGCCCGCTTCTTTCGCACAACCTCATCCATAAACGGAGCATACTTTCCGAGGTCGGAAATTTTTTCCCTGTTTGCCAGGTCACGGATGATCTGGTCCCGCCAATGTTTTATGAAAACACCTTCCGGCTCTCCGGAAAGTTTCATCAAACGATCGCGGACAGAACGGATAAAGGCCTTGTAAAGACTGATCTTTCCGTTTTCCACGCGGAAATAACTCTGCCAGGAAATCCTGCCCTCCATCTGATTCAAATAAACAGAACTCTCCGGCACCGCGTCCAGCCGGGGCATGATGACGGCGTACGGGATCCCTGACTCTTCAAATTTTCTGGCCATTCCCTGCGTGTGAAAACCGCCCGCGACCAGCACCATGGACCGGGCCTTGTGCTCGACGGTCATGGCCTGGATATTCCGCATAAACGCAAGCTCACGTTTTTCGGCGTTTTCGTAAAAAGAAATAAAAGCTTGCAGGTCCTTTTCCTCAAAAGACGCCAGATTTTTCTGGAACTCAGGGCTGGAACGCCGGACTTTGAAAGCATTCCATCGCGCGCGGCTCAGCTCAAGGTGGAAAAGGTCCTGCACCAATCCGAGATCCGAGGACTTGCGGTCCAGGGCCCGTTCGCGGTCATTACGAAAAAGGCTTTCCTTGATGCCCGCGACATAGTGGTCCAGTTCTTCAAAGAATTTCGCGCCCTCCAGTGCCTGAAGTCTCTGATGGTCACGGGCCGCGGCCTGAAGCTTTGCCGGCATCTGAACAGGCACGTGCGCAGTTTCAATCCATCCAGCCAGAAAGGACGCAAATTCAGCGGAAGGGATTTGCCCGTTGCGGAATGCCTGCAGTGAGGCATGAAAGCTTACCGCCTGAGTGGTCTTTTCAGACTTCATCGCCGTTTCAATGACCTTGATCAGACTGTTAATTTCGTCTTCCAGCCCGGCATAATCTTTTTCTGTTCTCCGGGCTTCTTCCGAAAGAATCGCAAGTTCTGAACCCGGCTGGGGCTTGCGGATCCCGGCCATAAAACTCAGAAGCGGCAGGACGTCTTCGCGGTGCTTCTCAAAATTGCGGATGGCTTCATCAGCCTGAAAAAGTTTTTCCGGGTAAACTGAACGCTTTTCATCCTGGAGTTCCTGATCCAGCCGAGAGATCTTTTCCATGAGAGCCGCGCGCTCCTTCATTCCGCGCCGGTACCACCTCAAACCTTCCTCATAAAGAGCCCAGTCTTCAATGCCTTTATAGACTGAGGCGGAATTATTCAGGATCGAAGCAGCGGCGCCTCCGGTCAATTCCCCTTTTTCAAAATATTCTTCCAGAACATTTTTCAAAAGTGCGGGCTCAGGGAAGCTTTTCAGGACTCCAGGATCAAATTCCGAGGCCGCGCCTTCAAGCCCGAAAAGGCGGACTCCGTAGCGTGTCTGGAAAAAAGCGATCAGCTGCTGGATACGGCGCTGCGCCTCGGGAATAGCATGCGCATCCTGGATCAGAACCACAACAGGTTCATCTTTACCAGGTTTCCATTGAACAGAGCGCCCCAATTCAGCAGGTACTGAAAGTTTGGAAAGTTCCGAAGATTTGAGGATATCAGTTTGGGGGGAAGGAATTTCCTGTGACGCGGCACGCGCCAACGGAAGGTTCATGTTTGTGACAGTAAAGGTCACCAATACACCGATTGCGGCGTATTGCCTGAATGAACAGGGAAATACCCTCTTCAGAATGAATGGAATTTTTGCCGTCCCTATCATTTTCATGCAGTTTAATAATATGTTTTAAAAAGTTTTTATCTAGTTAAGTATACCTGCCCTTTCTCTAAGAATCAAAAGCCTTGCTATACAAAATTTTCAAAATATAGCAATTTATAACACCCGGAGGCATCGACTTATAACATGGGCAAAAAAAAGAGGCCTGTATTGCGGGAAAAGTTGAAACGAGCGGATTTTTCCGAGAACTTCAAAAGCGGTAGAATTAGATAAAACGTAGAACTCAAACGGTAAAAAAAAATACCCGCAGAGAAAACCCTGCGGGTATTTTCGGGGCGGCAGTTGATTTGGTTTCCTCCAGCGGACTTTGTCTCGCTTACGGATAACCGCCCGCTTGCTCAGACGTGACATTCAGTCACGTCTGAACCCGCAAGCTCCCTTCAAATCCTTCCCTTAAAATAAAATACCCGCAGAGAAAACCCTGCGGGTATTTTCGGGGCGGCAGGATTTGAACCTGCGACATCCTGCTCCCAAAGCAGGCGCTCTACCAGGCTGAGCCACGCCCCGACGCTAGCTGTTTAAAATCATAACCGAAAAAATTCTTCCGGCCTCATGACGCCGGAAAGCACCAGCGCTTGTGCCCCGAAGGGGTACGCCCCGATGCTAGTGTTATTCTTTAAAAAATCGAGCGCTCTTTATAAACGCTGAGGATCAACCCGAGACTGACCGACGTGGCAATCAACGAGGAACCTCCATAGCTGATCAGCGGAAGCGTGATCCCTGTGATCGGCATCAGACCAAAGCTCATGGCAATATTAACAAAGGCCTGGGTAAACAGCACAGAAACAATTCCAGCAATCAGAAGTTTGGCTTTAATGTCCGTCGTGCCTTCCATAACCTGAAAAGCCGAACGAAAAAGAAGAACATAGAAAGCCAGCACAAGAAGAGACCCCAGAAATCCCCACTCTTCACCGATGACACAAAAAATAAAATCCGTATGGTGCTCTGGCACAAACTGCAGCTGGCTTTGAGTCCCGGCCAGATACCCTTTCCCGAGAAGACCGCCGGATCCGACGGCAATCTTGGACTGCACCGCGGTATAGCCCGCGCCAAGCGGATCAAGATTGGGGTTCAGGAAAACCAGAATGCGTTTGCGCTGATACTCTTTTAGAAAATGCCAGCCCAGAGGCGCTGTAATCAGACCCAGAACCACAGAGATAATCAGCGCCCGGTACTGGATCCCCCACAAAAGAAGAAGCGCGGCCCCCATAGGCAGAAACAAAATAGCGGAACCAAGGTCCGGCTGCTTGACGATGAGAAGAAAGGGTAGAAACGCCATGCCCAGAGCCGCGGCCGCTGTCGGAAGCCTTTTCTCAAACGGATTATTCGAACCAAGAAAATTAGCCAGTGCCAGCACGGTCGCGAGTTTGGCAAATTCCGAAGGCTGGACAATCAGAGGCCCGAACTTCAGCCAGCGCTGCGCGCCAAGCCTGGACTCTCCAAAAAGCAGAACGCCCAGAAGAAGCGCCAGAGAAATCGCGTAAAAAAGATAGGAAATGCTAAGAAATGTGCGGTAACCCACGAAGGGAATGACGAAAAGAATGGCGGCCGCGGCAACAACCCAGAAAAGCTGTTTGTCTTCATAATTGCCGGAGTCATGAAAAGCCGCGCTGTAGACGAAAAGCGTGCCGATGACCACAAGGCCGGAAGCCGCGAAAACCAGAGGCCAATGGGTCTCCTTAAGCCATTTTTGCAACATCAGTCCTCCAGGTCTTGAGCATGGACTTCACGATACCTGCGCCCGCGATACCGCCCGATCCCCCATGCTCCACAAAAACCACAAAAGCAATTTTGGGATCATCATACGGAAAATATCCGGTCATCCATCCATGGGCCTGCTTGGGAGGAACCTGCGCCGTGCCGGTCTTGGCCGCGATCTTTCCAAAATCCACGCGCGCGAGCTGGCCGGTTCCGTACTCGGACTCCACCACCTGCAGCATCCCGCGCTTAATGGCCTTTAAATTCTCGGGATGAATGGCGATGCGCTGCTCTTTTTTAAAATGGTCCGGATCCATGACCAGCTGAGGCTCCACCCGAAGCCCGTCTTTGGCAATCGTCGCGGTCAGACGCAGAATCTGAAGCGGAGAAACCAGAAGATAACTCTGGCCGATGGCATAGCTCAGGGTTTCCCCCTGATACCAGGGCTGATGAAAGCGCTGCCGCTTCCAGCCCTCATCAGGAACCAGCCCGGAAGAAACGTTACTCAGCTCAAGGTCAAACTTCTGGCCAAGGCCCATTTCATGCGCGTAATGCGCGATATCTTCGGGAGAAAGCCGGGAGCCGATGTTGTAAAAGTAAACATTGCAGGAGCGTTCCAGCGCTTCATAAAGATTCACGCTGCCGTGCCCGCGCTCATACCAGCAGTGATAAGGCCGTGAGTCTGCCTTGAGACGGAAGGTCCGGTTGCAGTAAAAACGTGTTTGCGGTGTGATCTTTCCGGTTTCAAGAGCGGCAAGCGCAGTGACCAGCTTGAACACCGACCCGGGAGGATACGCGGAGCTGACGCCGCGGTCCATAAGCGGAGACTCCGGATTTTTCAGGAAAGCCAGGCGTTCCTTGGCGCGGCTGGGTGTAACAAAAACATTGGGGTCAAAAGCCGGAGCACTGGCCAGGATCAAAAGCCCTTCGGTTTTCAGGTCCATGACCGCGACGGCCGCGTGCTTGCCCTGGATCATTTCCATGACCTTTTTCTGGAACTCCAGGTCCAGAGTCAGAGTCAGGTCTTCGCCCGGCCTTGCGGGCTTTTCAGAAAGCACGCGGATCAGTTCCCCTCGCGCGTTGACTTCAATCTGCCTGCCTCCGCGCCATCCGCGCAGGCGTTCATCATAAATCTTTTCAATGCCCACGCGTCCGACAAGGGAGTTCATGCCATAGCGCTCGCGGTCAGCGTTCTTGTATTCGGCCTCATTGATTTTCCCGATAAAACCAATGATATGAGAGGCCGTCTCTCCATACGGATAAAACCGGCGGAAGGAAATCTGGATCGCCACGCCCGGGAGCTCCGGCTTTCTCTCTTCAATTTCAAAAGCAAAATCCCGGGTAACGTCCCCCGCGATCACGGCAGGCGCAAACGGATATTCCCGCGGCGCGCTCATGCGCTTGCGGATTTCTTTTTCCGTGGTATTCAAAAGTTTGGCCAGGCGGGGAAAAACTTCCGGCGTAATGTCTTCAGGAGTCGCGATAACGTCATAAGACGGACGATTGGTGGCAAGCAAACGGCCCTGCGCGTCAAACACCCGGCCGCGAGGAGCTTCCACAGGAATCAGGCGCACACGGTTCTGTTCACTCAGGCGGCGGAAATTTCCTCCCTGGATGACCTGGGTCTGAAAAAGCCCGAGCGCAAGGATGGTCAGGCCCAGATAAATAAATCCCCGGAAGATGAGGGCGCGCATTTTATCTGAAAAGCTCGTATTGTTTTAAAAAAGCCCGCTCACCGAACCATTTGCGCGCTGTCCAGAAAAACGCGGGTGCGATCAAAGCAGTGGCAAAAGCCGAACACAGGGTAGTCCACACAAAATAAGGAGGCAATCCGTTACCAGGCTCAAGAAAAGAAGTCAGGCAGAGATTTGAAAACAGCACGGTGAAAACAAAGACAAAAGTAAGAGAGGTGCGGATCAGCGCGGATTCCCTTTCGATTTTCTGAATGACAAACCCCAGAATAAAAGACGCGGCGAAAAGGACGAAAGTCTCGATCCCCAGCGGCTGGATGCTGGAAGAATCCCTCAGAAAACCCACGGCAATGGCAAGAGTGATCGTCTTTCTCCAGTCCGCAAAAAAAACCGCGTAAAGGACAATAAGGTAGGAAAAGACCGGCCGCATCATTCCCGCCACGGGGGCGAGGCAGAGGTCAAAAGCCCACAAAAACAGGACTGTCAGGAAGACTTTTGCGGTGAAGAAACGAGGCACAGCACTTCCTCCAGTTTTGAAAAACCGACAAAAGGTTCGATATCGGCCTGGATATGCAGGCCGCTCGGATCGCGGGTCAGGGCCGTGATCCTGCCAATTCTCAGCCCCTTGGGAAAAAGCCCGCCAAGACCGGAGGTCAGAACGGTTTCCTGCACCTGCACGCCGCTGTCCAGGTCCAGGTAAATCATTTTAAGCTTGTTGCCTCCCGTACCCGCGGTAATGCCGCCGGCGCGGCTCTGGTCCGTCAGGCTGCTGACGCGCGCGTCCAGGTCCGTCAGAAGAATGACTCTTGAAGTTTCAGGGCCGGCCTCCAGGATCCTGCCGACAAGCCCCTGAAACGAAACAACGGCCATGTCTTTCTTCAGGCCATGCCGGGTGCCTTTATCCAGAATGAAACTGCGCCGCCAGGGCGAGGGGTCAGAACCGATGATGCGAGCTGCGATAGTTTTACCAGGGATGGTACTGCGGAAATCCACAATCTTGCGGAGACGCTCGTTTTCCTTTTCCAGCTCCTTGAAGGTCACAAGCTGGGACTCCAACTGGGCAATGCGCTCTTCCTGATTTCCCTGCTCCTTGAACGTGCGCACGAAGCGCTCGCCGGCGGCCCGAAAATCGGTGAAAAACTGGCTGATATTCTGACCGGTCAGGAGAACGGGTTTGAGAACGGCCTGGGACCAGCCGCGGACAGGTTCCTTAACAGCGGGGTTTTGAAGGACGACAAGAAGAGGCAGGAACAGGAAAGCCAGAAAATAATACGAACGTTTTGTCCGCATTTGAAACCGTGCCTCTTGGATGAAGATTGAAAATGAAACGCGATTAAAACGAAGAGATCAGGAAATCTTAGGAGCCGAACTCTTTTGCGCCGTTATTGTTGACCGACAGCCTCTTGAGAAGGTGGAAGTCGCTCAAATAACGTCCGGTCCCGAGCGCAATGGCCGTAAGAGGATCATCCGCGATATGGACCGGCAGGCCGGTTTCTTCGCTGATCAGCTTATCCAGGCCGCGCAGAAGAGCGCCGCCGCCCGCAAGAATCAGGCCGCGGTCAATCAGGTCCGCGGAGAGTTCGGGGGGCGTTCTTTCGAGAGCAATACGGACGGCTTCAAGGATCGTCGAGAGAGGCTCGGAAAGAGCTTCACGGATTTCTTCGCTGGTAATCGTGACAGTCTTCGGAAGTCCGGCCAGAATATCGCGGCCCTTGACGTCGATCGTGGTTTCTTCCTGAAGCGGATAGGCGGAGCCGATGCGGATCTTGATTTCTTCCGCGGTGCGTTCACCGATCATGAGGTTGTAGGATTTCTTGAGGTGCATGACGATCGATTCATCAAACTCATCGCCGCCGATGCGGATGCTCTTTGAGAAAACAATTCCGGAAAGCGAGATCACGGCAATTTCCGTGGTGCCGCCGCCAATATCGATAATCATGTTGCCTGCAGGTTCGTGAATCGGAAGTCCGACGCCGATGGCCGCGGCCATGGGTTCTTCAACAAGGTAAACGGGGTTTCTCGCGCCCGCGCGTTCAGCGGAATCTTTTACGGCACGCTTTTCAACTTCGGTGATGCCGCTGGGAACAGCGATAACAACACGAGGGCTGACCAGGCGGTTCTTGCGGTGAACTTTGCGGATAAAATAGCGCAGCATGGCTTCAGTGATATCGAAGTCCGCGATAACGCCGTCCTTCATGGGACGAATGGCAACGATATTGCCGGGCGTGCGTCCAAGCATTCTCTTGGCTTCTTCCCCCACGGCGAGAACGGCGTGAGTCACTTTATCAATGGCGACAACGGAAGGTTCGCAGAGCACAACGCCCTGTCCCTTGACATACACAAGCGTGTTGGCAGTTCCAAGATCAATACCAATGTCGCTGGAAAAAAAGCCGAGAAGACGATCCAATAAAAACATGAAATTAATAATTCCTTTCAATCAAGAGGGATGATTTCAAGAAGCTTGGAAAGTATAGGGAAATGAAGGGGTAATGTCAAATAAAATCCTTTAAGAAAGACGGGTTTTACCCCCCGTCCTTCCTAAGAGCTTTTTTTAAGTTTGTCGAGTTCCTGAAAGAAACTCGGAAACGACGTGGCCACGCACTCGATATCTTCAATTACAACCTGACCGTCCATGACAAGGTTTGCAATAGCCATGCTCATGGCGGTCCGGTGATCGCCAAAACTGCGGACTTTTGCGCCTTTGAAGCGCTCCACACCCCGGATCAGGCACCCATCCGGAAGCTCCTCAATCTGCCCCCCTACAGCCTTAAGATTTGTCACCATGGACTGAATACGGTCGGTTTCCTTGACCCTAAGCTCCTCGGCGCCCGAGATCAGGCTCTCCCCCTGAGCCACGGCCATGGCTGTCATCAGGATGGGAAGCTCATCAATCAGGCTGGGGATTTCTTCCTTGGCGATGCGCGTTCCTTTCAAAACCGACCCTTCTATTTCAATTGTGCCCAGAGGCTCGGGAACTTCCTGGGTTTTACGAATACGGATAGACGCGCCCATGCGCTTCAGGACGTCCAGAATGCCGGTACGCGTGGGGTTCAAGGACACGTTTTCAATCGTCATTTTTGACCCCGGCGTCATGGCTGTTCCGGCAATAAAAAACGCGGCCGCGGAAATATCGCCGGGAATGTCTGCTTTGAAAGGCTTGAGCTTTTCAGTCTTGCTGACCGCAAGCCAGTCACCGTCCTTGCGAAAAGCCGCTCCCGAGGCCTCGAGAAAACGCTCGGTATGGTCGCGGGAAGGAATACGCTCCAGAACACGGGTCGGGGTTTCAGCATAAAGACCGGCCAGAAGAATGGCGGATTTGACCTGCGCGCTTGAAAGCTTGTTATCAAAATCAATACCCTGGAGCTTGCCGCCATGGATGGTCAGGGGCGCAAAATTTCCATTGTCACGGCCCTTGATCTGCGCGCCCATTTTCTTGAGCGGCTCAGTCACCCGCTTCATGGGACGCGAGGAAAGTGACGGGTCCCCCGTCAAAACCGCTTCGAAGCGCTGCCCGGCCAGAATGCCGAGCAAAAGCCTTGTGGTGGTACCGGAATTTCCAAGATACAGTTCGCGGGACGGAGCTTTCAGCCCCTGCATGCCGACGCCCTGAATCCGGATTTTCCCGGTCCCTCTTGCCAGGTCGATTTTGACGCCCATGGCGCGAAAAGCCTCAACCGTATTCAGGCAGTCTTCCGCTTCAAGAAAATTGGAATAAACGCTCTCGCCATCCGCCAGAGAACCAAACATGACGGCGCGATGCGAAATGGACTTGTCGCCCGGAGGGGAAAAAGAGCCTTTCAGGGAAGAGAAACCCTGGATTGTGATGGAATCCATAAGCGGTTATTCCGCGCGGCGGACCCTGTCGCCTTCTTTGACCGGGGCGTCCTTGGGTTCCCTGACAATGGTGGCAGCGGAGAAACTTTCGTAAAGCTTTTCGACCTGGAGATTGGCCACGGTTTTTCCGTTCCGTTCAACCAGAATGACGTCACCCAGCTTGACCTTCTGCTGAAGGCCCAGGTTTACGACCGCGAAATTGAATTTACGGTTAACAGTCAGAATTTGAGGAGCCTGAGGTGCCGCAGGCGCGGAGGCAGAAGCCGCGGGTTTCACGGAAACACCGGAAGCAGGCGCGGGCGCAGCCGCAGGAGCTTCGTCATACTCCTCATACGGAATTTCTTCTTCAAGCTGCTTGGCGGCCTGTTCTTCCATGGCCTTGTTTTTATCCTGAATGGATTTCATGGCCGAGGTCAGGGCGCCCACCTGGTCCTGGGCTTCTTCAATCTGTTTTTTCAGCTGCTGTTTTTCTTCGGCATAGGCCTTCAGCTGTTCACGTACGCGTTCCATTTCCGAACGGTACTGGGCGGAAGATTTTTCATAAGTCTCGGCCTTCTGTGCCAGCTGGGCCTGAGAAGCTTCCATGGTCTCGCGCTGGGCTTTTTCGTTCTTGAAAATACCGAAAAGAAAAATAGCAGCGCCAAGGGCGGAAAGAGAAAGAATAAAAGCGGCCAGCACGGCAATCTTGAAGCCTGCCATGGCGGAGGAGTTTTCAGGTGCTGCTTTGGAGGATTCGGGAGAGCGCTCCATCTTGATGTCGTCCCGGGAAAGTTTCTTAAAAGTAAAAGACATGGGGCCTGCCTCCGAAAGCGGTTTCAAAATCTCCCGTCCGGGAGGGGTCAAACAAAGCAGAAACCAACCCCCCGTGAGGAGGGTTGGTTTCTGCTAAAACATTGTGATTCTAGGAAAGGTGCTTGGAGACCAGCTTCGTCATTTCGAACATATTGACGGTGCCGCGTCCGCCGAAAACAACTTTCAGCTTATCATCAGCGTTAATATTGCGCTTGTTGCTGGGGTCCTGAAGCTTGTTCTTGCGGATATAATCCCACAGCTTCTTCACGACTTCGCTGCGCGGAATCGGCCCTTTGCCGACAACAGCGGCGAGCTCAGAGCTGATCGTCATAGGTTTCATAAACGCTGAATTTGCTTTTGCCATTAATTTCTCTCCTTTTTTGACCTGCTGTGACTTTATGGGTGAATCTTTATACGTCCATATTGAAACAGTTCTTGAATTTTTTCAAGAGGGAATTTTGCCATTTTTCAAAACCCTAAAATCGACGAAAAGCCCGTAAAAACAGGCTTTTGGGCGGGCAAACGCCCTTTTTTTATGCCGCAGCCGGCCTCTCTTTCCCCTTCCCGCCTATTTGGTGAGCAGGGATTTGATCTCTTTCATGAAGTGGCTGACGTCCTGAAATTCGCGGTAAACACTTGCGAAACGGACATATGCGATCTGGTCAATTTTACCCAGCCTCTGCATAATAAACTCCCCGATGACCCGGGAAGGCACTTCCTTTTCGTATTTTTCGTGGAGCATCTTCTCAAGATCATCCACAATCTTGTCCTGGTCTTCCAGCGGAACCGGACGCTTCTCGCAGGCCTTGTGGATCCCGGAAAGAACCTTGGCCCGGTCATAAATCACGCGCCGCTGATCTTTCTTGATCACATAAAGCGGGATCTCCTCGATGCGCTCGTAGGTTGTGTAGCGGCGGTTACAGGCTTCGCATTCCCGCCGCCTGCGAATGACAAGACCTTCGTTGACGGTGCGGGAGTCAATGACCTTGTCATTCTCTTTCTTGCAGTAGGGGCAGCGCATAAGAGCGGCCGGGGGCCGTTATTTGTATCGCTCCATGAGTTCCGGATATAAAGGAAAGCGCCGGGTCAAGGCAGAAACCTTCTGGCGGACCTTTTCAAGGTGCGCTTCATTCATGGGATCCTGCAGGGTCTCGTCGATCAGCGATGCAATCTCCGTCATTTCTTTCTCCCCCATGCCGCGCGTGGTCACGGCAGGAGTTCCAAGCCGGACGCCGGAAGCCTTGAAAGGAGATTCGGTGTCAAAGGGGATCATGTTCTTGTTGACCGTGATACGGACCAGATCCAGCGTGTCCTGCACCTGCTTGCCGTTAAAACCTTTCACTTTCACATCCACCAGCATCAGATGATTGTCCGTGCCGCCGGAAACAATGCGGAAGCCGCGGTCCGCCATGGCCTTGGCCAGGGCCTTGGCATTTTTCACGATCTGCTCGCCGTATTTTTTAAACTCAGGGCTGTGCGCTTCTTTCAAAGCCACGGCCTTGGCCGCGATGACGTGCACCAGCGGGCCGCCCTGAATACCGGGAAACACTGAAGAATCGATGGCCTTGCCGTATTTTTCCCGCGCAAGGATCAAGCCGGCGCGCGGACCGCGAAGTGTCTTGTGCGTAGTGGTCGTGACCACGTCCGCGTAAGGAACAGGGCTGGGATGATGGCCTGAAGCCACCAGGCCCGCAAAATGCGCCATATCCACCATGAGCAGAGCGCCGGCCTTGTCCGCGATTTCGCGGCCCCGTTTAAAATCAATGACCCGGGGATAAGCCGAAGCGCCCAGCAGGATCATCTTGGGCTTGTGCTCCATGGCAAGACGTTCAAGGTTGTCATAATCAATCCGCTCGTCGGTCTTGGAAACACCGTACGGAATGATTTCATAGAACTTGCCGGAAAAATTCATTTTATGCCCATGCGTCAGGTGTCCGCCGTGGGTCAGGTCCATGCCCAGGACTTTGTCGCCCGGTTCCAGCAAAGCCATATAAACCGCCATGTTCGCCGAGGAGCCGGAATGAGGCTGGACATTGGCGTATTCCGCGCCAAAAAGGTCCCTGGCGCGGTCAATAGCAAGACGCTCAACCGCATCCGCGTTTTCACAGCCGCCGTACCAGCGTTTGGCCGGATAGCCTTCCGCGTACTTGTTGGTCAGAACGGACCCCGCGGCTTCAAGCACGGCCGGAGACGTAAAATTCTCGCTGGCAATCAGCTCAATATTGTCGTTCTGGCGGTGAATTTCGTGCTTGATGGCATCGAAAATTTCCGGGTCCTGGGCCTTAAGAAAAGATTCAGAGGCCATGTTTTTGCTCGTAGGTTTTGATTTTTCCAACACGCTGCTCATGCCTTCCTCCCTCAAATGAAGTGTTCAGCCATTTATCGATAATCGGAATAATCTGGGCGGGATCAAGAAAACCCGAACCCAGAATAATCATATTGGAGTCATTGTGTGCGCGCGAAAGCTCGGCTTCCTTGACGCTGTGTACCAGCGCGGCCCGTACGCCCTTGACCTTGTTTGCCGCAATAGCGGAACCGATGCCGGTGTAGCAGACGCCGATACCGAAACGGCATTCGCCGGACGCGACTTTCTGTGCGGCCTTGAACATGAAGTCCGGATAATCCACAGACTCGCCGGAATCCGTACCGCAATCCACAACCTTGTAGTTTTTCTGTTTCAAATAGGCCAGGATCGTGTCCTTGGCTTCAAACCCGCGGTGATCGCAGGCGAAAGAAACGGATATCTGACTCATGCGATGATTTCCTTCCAG
>CAZIQJ010000007.1:14677-26022 GCA_964541285.1 uncultured bacterium
TTTCTCAATAGCTTTCACGACTTCCTCATAGATCATCATACCCATTCCAATCGGGTCGGGAATGTTCAGGATTTTTATTTTATCACGCGCCGCGGGGTAAAGCCCCACGATAAAAGCGTAATGTTCATGACTCATGGCAAAAACCATGTCCGCCTCTTCAACATCCTGGCGGGAGCAGGGCTTGGACTTGTGCGCGGAAATATCCACTTCCCTGTTCTTCATGACAAACACGGCTTCCGGAGTGGCGGTGGCTCCGTCGCGCGCGCCGATACCGCAGGAGGAAACTTCGATCTGGTCCTGAAGCCCCTTGAACTTTAGTTCAGCCTTGAGCCAGCCCTCGGCCATGGGAGAACGGCAGGAGTTGCCGGTGCAGACAAAAAGAATTCTTTTACGGGGAAATTTTCCCGCATTAATTTTTTCAAGCGCGGCCTCGACAGCTTCGGCTTCCGCTCCCTTGCGCAGAACCACGGCGGGCGTCTGCGTCAGGTCCACGATTGTTGAATCCCTGGCATATTCCGTGCGGCCGCCGTCGATCAAATAATCAATCTGGCCGCTCAGCTGGCTCATAACGTCATCCACGGAATACGGAGAAGGGCCGCCTGACAAATTCGCACTCGTTCCCAGAAACGGTTCGCCGGACGCGTTGATCAGCGCCGTGGTCAAACGGTTTTTGGGAAAGCGCAGGCCTATTGTTTCCCCGCTCTGGCTGGAAACAATCAAGGTCAAGGGACCTGGCCAGAACATCCGGACCAAATAGCGAAATTCAGGAGTTTTCTTGATTTTCAGAAGATCGACCATGTCGAGGCTTCCGATATGAAGGGAGTAATGCTTTCCGGATTGACGCTTCTTGATAGCGTCCAGCGCAGGGCCTATGCCCGCGGCGCTCATGGGACCACCGATCCCGTAAACTGTTTCCGTGGGAAATCCAATCACTTTGCCTTCGCGGCCTGCGCGCACGACCTCACGGATCTTTGAAAGGTCCGGGTCTTTGGGGTCGAGCTTTATAAGCGAAGTGTTTTTCATAAAGTAGCGGCCATTTCAGGATTACTGTCTCCGAGAAAAAAGGAATCCGGAGTTAGCGCTAATGCCTGGATCCCAGCTTTCGCTGGGATGACAAAAAGCGTCATTTCTGATAAGCCGTTTTCTGCAGCTGAGCGTCTTTTTCTCTGACGCCGTCAGCCATCTTCTTCTTGAAAGCCGTAAGCTTGTCGGACAGCCCCTTGTCCTCGATGCCCATCATCTGGACGGCGAGAATACCGGCGTTTCTGCCGCCTGCCTTGCCGACCGCGACCGTGGCCACGGGAATACCCGCGGGCATCTGGGCCGTCGCAAGCAGTGCGTCAAAGCCAACAAGCGGTGAGGAATCAATCGGAACGCCGATGACCGGAAGCGTGGTGTGCGCGGCAATAACACCTGCCAGATGCGCGGCAGCTCCGGCGCCGGCAATAAAAACACCGAAACCCTTTTCGCGGGCAGCCGCGGCGAATTCGCCCACAGCATGCGGCGTACGGTGCGCAGACATAACGTGAATTTCATACTCAATGCCGAAGTCCTTTAAAACCGACGCGGCTTCATTCATGACAGGAAGATCGGAGTCACTGCCCATTAAAATAGCGACCTTTTTCACCTCAGCACCTCCAGAGCTTTTCTGCCGATATCACGGCGGTAAAAACTTCCCTCAAAATTGATTTTTGCCACGACGGAATAAGCGCGGTCGTGCGCAGCGCGCAGGTTGTCAGCCAGCGTGGTTACGGCCAGAACCCGTCCGCCCGCGGAAACAAATTCACCACGGTCGTTTTTTTCAGTTGCCGCGTGGAAGACCAGGACATCATCCCCGTGCGAAGTTGACAACCCATGAATAGGAAAATTCTTGTGGTAAAAACCCGGGTATCCGCCTGAAGCCACAACGATCGTGAGGCAGGCCTTGTCATGCCACTCAAGGGTTTCTGTTGAAAGCGAACCGTTCGCGATCTGCGCCAGCACGGCAAGAAGGTCGGATTTCAGCCTGGGAAGAATGGCTTCAGCCTCCGGATCTCCAAAACGGCAATTGTACTCAAGCACATACGGGCCATTTTTGGTCAGCATGATACCGGCGTACAAAAGACCGCTGTAAGGAACTCCGTCCTTGGCCATGCCCTGAATCATGGGGCGGATGGCGATATCAATGATTTCATTAAATTTTTCGTCTGTGACAAGCGGACACGGTGAATAAGCACCCATACCGCCCGTGTTCGGACCGCGGTCATAATCAAACGCGCGCTTGTGGTCCTGGGATGTGGCCAGCGGAATGATTTTCTCGCCGTCGCTCAACGCAAGGATGGAAAGTTCTTCGCCCTCCAGTTTCTTTTCAACCACCACGCGCTTACCTGCGTCGCCGAAAACGCCTTCGCTCATCATGCGCGTCAGAGCGGAAATCGCGTCCTGCGTGGTATCGCAGATGACCACGCCCTTGCCCGCGGCAAGGCCGTCCGCCTTGATGACCACAGGCATTTCAGTCTCGATGCAGTAGTGCTTGGCTTCATTGACGTTGGTGAAAATCTCAAAATCAGCCGTGGGAATACCGTACTTGGCCATCTGGTCCTTGGCAAAAGCCTTGCTGCCTTCCAGGGTGGCCGCGGCCTTGGAAGGGCCGAAAATTTTAAGGCCCTGGGCCTGGAACTCATCCACAATACCGGCCACAAGAGGGGCTTCGGGGCCGACGACCGTCAGGTCAATGGCCTCTTTTTTGGCGAAAGCGAGAAGGCCTGCGATGTCTTCGGCCTGAATCTGGACGCGCTCGGCGATCTGGCCGATTCCGGCATTACCGGGCGCTGAATAAAGTTTGGTAAGAAGCGGGCTTTGCGAAATTTTCCAGGCCAGCGCGTGTTCCCTGGCGCCGGAACCAATGATCAAAACCTTCATACGACCTCCACACCCTTGCGCCTGGTGATTTCACCGATCATCCAGGACTCGATTTTGGATTTTTTCAATTCCCGGACAGCGGCCGCAACATGGCGCTTTTCCAGGACCACAACCATTCCGATTCCGAGGTTAAAAGTGCGCGACATCTCAAAGTCCGAGATTTTACCAGAATCCTGAACCCGGCGGAAGATTTTCGGCATGGGCCAGGCATCGCGGATAATGGCCGCGCCCAGACCTTCGGGAAGAACGCGGGGAATATTGTCCACAAACCCGCCGCCCGTGATGTTGACAATGCCTTTGAGCGGAACTTTTTTCATGAGTGCAAGAACAGGCTTTACATAAATACGGGTCGGAACCAGAAGCTCGCGCCCAATGGGGCCTTTCAGTTCCTTTTCGGAAAAAATCTTCCGCAGCAAGGAATAGCCGTTGGAATGAAAGCCGGAAGAAGCCAGGCCCAGGACAGCGTCCCCGGGCTTGATGGTCTTGCCGGAAACAATGCCCTTGCGGTCCACCACGCCCACGGAAAAGCCCGCGATATCGTATTGGGGATCATCGGCCTTGCCGCCGCCTGAATAGAAACCCGGCATAATGGCGGTTTCCCCGCCCACCAGCGCGGATCCTGACTGGCGGCAGCCCTCAGCCACGCCTTTCAGAACCTGGCGGATGATGCCGGGATGAAACTTGCCCGTGGCAAAATAGTCGAGAAAGAAAATGGGGGTCGCGCCGCAGCAAATCAGGTCATTGACGCACATGGCCACCAGGTCAATCCCGATGGTGTCATGCCGTTTCTGGAGACGGGCGATTTCAAGCTTGGTGCCGACGCCGTCGGTGGAAGAAACAAGAAGAGGGTCTTTGATGCCGGTCTTTTTGAAATCAAAAAGCGCGGCAAAACCCGTCGCGCTGCCCAGAACTCCGGGCGTGTGCGTGGAACGGATCAGGCTCGTAATTTCGCGGTTATAGGCAGGGTCGCCCTTCAGATGAGGCACGCCCGCTTTTTCATAAGTCCAACTTTTCATTCAGTACGGCACTCCGCTTAAGAAGGAGGCAGTATACCAGAAAAGTTTTTTTTCTGAAATAAATAACGCGGGCCGGATTAAGCCGACTGTTTGGCCAGCTGCTGGGCCTGCCAGACCATAAAGGCCTCCATGGCCTTGGCATTGACCATGGGGTTACCGCTGGCGTCCAGCTCCATGACAGCATTGAGTTCGTCCGGATATTGTTCCAGAAGAAGCATGGCCTGAAGGATTTCCTTGCGCAGCTCGGCCGCGCCTTTTTCATCATCTTCGCGCACCATAAAGGCTGAAAGCACGGCATAAAGAGTCTGGCTGAAACGGGCCATGATGACAGCCTCCGAGAAAACACCCTCGGCCTGGTCATTGCGGATACCGACCGGCCAGAGCAGTTTGTTGCTTCCTTCATAGGGCGCGTCTGAAGCACGGACCACAGGCAGAACCGCCTGGTCGATCAGGACCGTCTGGCGGACACGCTCAAAGCTCTTTTCCGTGCCCAGCATGATGCCGCCGTCTTTCAAGCGGCGGGCCTCGGAGGCGTCAAAGCTTCCTTTAATAAGAAGACGGTCCATCTGCCCGCTGAAGTACCGGGTCAGGATATCGGTATAGTCCCTTGAGGCCTGCCTGCGGTTAAGCTCGTTTCCGCCTTCAGGGATTTCCAGTCCGATCGTGATTTTGGCGTTGGGATTCCTGGCCAGAATCTGGATCACTTTAGCTTCGAAAAATGCCAACAGCTTTTCTTTCATTTTCTGCGCGGTCTGGTGCATGGCTTGGGCATTTTCATCCGAAACTCCCGGAACCGGAGCGACCTTTGCAAGCGCCTGTTCCACAGCTTCGCGCAGCACGTTTTTCAAAACCTCAGGGTCAATCTCCCCTTCGGCCAGCTGGCGCGCCACCTGCCGCATTTCCGGTTTTTCCGCTTCAGGGTTCTTTCTGCCCGGATAAAGCTGCCACGCCATGGCATTAACACCTTCTATCAATTGAGGCGTAACCGCGGTTTCAAGGCGCGGGGTTTCTGCCTGTGTCCGGGTATAGCGCATTTCAGAGCGCGCCGTCTTTTTTACCAGCCGCAGGCTGAAAATTCTCTCGCTGCCGTCGGAATCCGCAGAAGGCACAGAATTGACACGCACCTGCTCAGCCCCGGATTCAAAGTCCGGATAAAGATAAAGGAAATGCGCACGCAGCGCCTGAAGCGCCTCAACAAAAACAGCTTCGTCCTTTTTCGGCGCCTGAAAACTGACCGTAACCCAGACAGGGACAACCTTGGCTGCTGATTCGCCCGGACTTGCCTGCCTGTCCGGCAGTATGCCGACCTGCAGACGCGCGGCATAGGGCGCAAGACCTTTGATCTTGGACGTCAGCTTCTCCATATACCCGGTACTGATACCATAGGGCTGGTATATATAGGAAGGCGTGGTCACCAGCTGGCGCAGCGTTTCTTTAAACTCCTGCTCATCAAATTGCCTGCGGGGCACGGTCGGCAGTTTGCGGATACGCTGATCGCGTTCAAGCTCTGTCAGGAGCTTGCGCAAAGCGGGCAGCCTGCGGCCCAGCGCGGCATGCGCGGCCGCGTAATCGCCAATCTCGAAGAAAGTCAGAGTTTCCCACAGCGTGGGCGAAGCATCCGCAGAAACAAGTTTTTCCTCAAGAATCGCACGGGCAGCCGCTTCTTTTTCCGCGATCTCATCTTCCGTGAATTCCGGTTCAAGCGGAAGATCTTTGGTCCGCATTTCAGAACGGGCTTCGGGAAGCATCAGGATCAGGACGTGGCTGCGGGGATCAAACTCCACATCAAAACCCGCGGCCCTGTACTGCTGCAGGGACTGACGGACCGCGAAAGTATCCACTGTGTCCGGCAGCGTGGTGATGATCATGCCGCCCGGCTTCAGCAGCGGCGCAAGTGTGCCGGTGATGTACGCAGAGTAATTTTCAAGATGCTGGATTCCAAGATGGCTGTAAATAATGTCCTGGCTTGCAGGAGGAACAAAATCTGAAATATTCTGCGCCGGAGCCAGGATAAAATCGATTCCCCGCCCCATGGCCGCGGGCCACTGTTCATAATAGATATCTGAAAAACCGGTCAGCTCAACTTTGCCCTTAAGCTCTCTCTTTTTGGAAAGATCGGTCAGCGCGCGCCCCGTGCCCGATCCCCATTCCATAATCGCAAGTTTTTCGCTGCGCTTGGCAAGACGCGTTATCATGCCGGAAAAACTGTTTCCAAGCCCGGCTGCTTTCAGCGCGAGGTTAAAACGGTCCGAGCTGATAAAAGCCAGGCTGGCATCCTCCGACGGCCATTGTCTTCCAGCCACGGCTACAAGCTTGCCGTCTGCCACCCGCACCTGGTCGCGGTTTCGAAGCGCCGCCAGACTTCCCTGGGGCAGGCCGCTGCGGATCCGCCGCTTGACTTCACGGACCGCTTCCGTTTCTTCACGCATTTCCGAGCGCTTGCTTTTCCGCGCCTGTTCCGCAAGCTCAGGGTTCAGCACCACCGCGTAACTGACCACTTTTGTGCCCGCGACCCAGCCGTTCATCTCCTTGTTCCTGTAAACCGGCCGGCCGTTGAAAAATATGCGCCCGGTCTCATCCTCAGTGCCCATGAGTTTTGAACTTTTCAAAGTCGTTCCCCTCATGATTCCGGCGCCGTCTTCCTCAAACAGGCTTTTTTGCGCGGCATCCATCATCTGGACGCCCAGCCCGGTGTTTCTTTTCAAAGGATGGACGCTCAGCTCCATGCCGTAAAAATCAGAACCTGAAAGTGCCAGGGCCGGGTCCGCGTATTCCGGGTCCAGGGGGGCCACGGCCAGGTACCGCTCTTTTTGCGCGGGCCGGCTCTTCCAGAAAACGTTTTCCATGTCCGCGCCTGAGATAAAAAACATGAAGCTGACAATCGCGGGTTTTCCTTCCAGGTCTTCGCGTCCGACAAAAACCCGGGGAGTTTTTGCCTGCTTCAGCACATCATAAATATGGCGCAGCATCCCCTCCGCGGAGCTTTGGGCCCGGAGCCGGGCCTGGCCGTCCGCCTGAAGCAATGCAAGGGTTTCGTCACGCGTGAATTTGTTTCTCTTCAGAGACGCACGGGCCTCTTCAAGAATCGCGTCGTCGGCAAACAGCCGCAGCATTTCAGGATAATATTTTCCGGAAGGCGAGAAGTATTCAGCGTAAGCGTCCTGCGCGACCTTCGAAACTCCGGATTCCCGCATTTCCGAACGCTTCTGGGCAGGCGCGGGAGGCTGGACCGGCTCTTTTGAAGGTTCTGCTTTCCGGAAAGTATTCACCAGCAGAACAACAGCAAGCCCGATGGCCCCAAACGTCAGGACCAGCAGGGTAACGCCTCTCAGCCAGCGTCGGAATCCCAATTCGTCTCCCGGCGCGGGCATCTGCTGAACCTGCGCAATAGTATTTACGTAAGTAACCAGAGTTTCGGCCGCGGGCGCAAGAAGTGCTGTCAATATGGACGGGGGCTGCGGCTCCTGCGCTTCAGGCTGCTGCTGCGCCTGAACGGGCTGCTCGCCAGGCGTCTGAACAGCAGGCGGCATGATGGAATCAATAAGCGCATTGATCCGGTAAAGACTCAGGCCGTCTTTAGAGCGGATCCATGCGGCTCTCAATTCAGCGATCACCACATACTTCCGGCCGGCCGCAATCAGCTCCAGGGACTGCGATGCCGCGTCCACAATATCAAAATCTCCACTCCTCAATAAATTAACCAGACCGGGAACAGCCTGGCTGGCGCGCTTCCCCATTACTCCAAGCGCGGCAATCGCGTTCAATCGAACGTCTGGGGATTCGTCGGACAGAGCCTCAATCAAGGCGGGAACCGCGGCGACAAACGTGGATTCACTTGCTCCAAGCGCAGCTGCGGCGCTGATTCGAATATCCTCGCCCGGAGACTCAAGCTGCAGAATCATTGCGGCCACTTGAGGATTGCTCTTCCGGGCGGCTTCAAATCCGCCGGGTATCTGGCTTAAAGCAAAGGCCGCGGCACGCTTGACCGGATCATTGACCGGACGCGCGGAATTAAAAATCCCGAGGACGGCCGCAGTCAGGCGTTCACGGTCAATCCCCGTCTGTTCCAGGATATTCCAGCCAAGATTTCCTGCAAGCTCCAGAACAAATAAAATTCTGCCGTCATTTCCTGAATCCAGCTCCTGATAAAACTCAACCGGATCGATCAATTCTGTAAGGTCGAAAACCTTCTCAAATACGCCATCGCCCAGAATCATCCTGACCTGGTACATGGCAGCAGACATTTGCATGGCCGACGGATCAGCAGCGCTGGCGGCTTCCCGGATCACTCCATCCGCAGCGCTTTTCCGCATATTGACTTCTTCCTGCGTCATATCATCAGGCACCACCATGTCCGGATAACGGCGGGCTTGATACGTCAGGAGGATCTGTTCCATAACCCCGCGCAGCCGTTCAAACGCGTAAGCCTCCGGGGTTTCCGCGTTCCGCATTTCCGAGCGGGCAAAAACACGGACAAGGCTCCTGAGCTGGTCCAGGCTGAAAGGCCGGGCCAGGAAAATCATCGCGCCCATGCGTTCAAGCTCCTCGGAAGTCATGGAAATCTGGGCCAAATCCCCGCTGGCCAGAATAAAAGGAGTGTCCGCGGGTGTTGCTCCCTGGGCCGCTCGCAGGCGCTGGGCAAGTTCAGCGCCAAAAATATCCGACAGGCGCTGGGATGAAATCACCAGGTCAAAGGCAGAGCCCTGCGCCTGGGCAAGCGCCTCCTCACCCTTCTCAACCTGCACAATATCCGTTTTCGGAATTCCGAGAATCATGGAAAGCATGGCCGCCATGGTGCTGCGCATCACAGGCTCGCGGTCCGCAAGCAGCACCCGTTTGATGTCACGCGGAACAACCAGGTTCAATTGCCTCAGCCGCGCGACCTGGGCATCCACGCTTGAGAGGATAATTTTATCCGCGGCTTCGCTCCTCCGCCGCTCACCGGCCGCAGGCGCAGGCTGCGGAAGCAGCGCTTGCCGAGCGGCTGAAGAAGCGGAGCGCGCAGGCAGCGGTCCGTTGTCCTTGCCTGCCGCAGTTTTCCCGGCCGCGGTTTTCTTGCGCAGAAGATAAACATCCCCCAGAGCGTTACGCATTTCAGAGTCATTGACCGTCAAATCCGCAATAACCGGAGGATCTGCGAAGACTTTCTCAATGACCCAGCCTTCCTCTTCCAGGATTTTCTTGAAATCACTTTGAGCCGCAGGATTCAGCGAACCTTCGGTTTCGCGCAAACTGCCCATGCGCACCAGCATGCGCGCGTTTTCATCACTGCCGGTATAAATGTCACGCATCCAGAGACGGAAATCTTCGGGATGGAGACGGATATTTTCCAGCGAAACCTCGGGCGAGCTTTCTGAAAGCCTGGGCAGGCTGGCGTCCAGATTCGGAATATTGCCGACATAAAGCGTAGTGCGGCGCGCTCCCGGCTCAGCCGCGAAAAGCTGTTCGAGGGACCTGGCTTTAAGCGCTGCCAAACGCGCGCGCTGCGCTTCCGTTAATTTAACGCGCGCCATGGCCTGCGTGTTCAGCACTTTCAGCAGCGTCAGGTCATAGGCATAAACGCGTTTCGCCCCGCGTTTGATCAGCGCGGCCGCGATCGGCCCCGCCCCGGACCCCATGTCCACGACTTCCGCGTCCTGGATCAACGCAAGAAGTTCGCTGTTTGTTTCAATGACCTCACGAAGAAAACGGGTCGTGCCTTCAGAAGGCGCGAAAGTTCCGATAAAGGCCGGGCCTGAAGTGGCATTGATTTCAAGGGCGATGCGCTTGGCACGGATTTCTTCAAGACCCAGATCGCTTGTAATTTTATAATGGCTTTTAAGAAAATCGCGGGTCCTGGGCCAGAGTTTGTCATCCTCAGGGCCAAGAGGCAGCCTGATCTGCTGACTTTCATCCTGCCAGTAAACGTAGGCCTGCCTGCGGTCAAGCACAGGATAGTAGGAAACTTCTTTCCCTCCGCCTTCAGAAAGCACAATGGCTGCGGGCCGGCCCTTGTGCGTCAGAAGATAAAACTCGCTGCCCGGGTCGATCCTGCTGCGAAAAACGGTCTCAAGGCTTTCGCGAGTGTCCTCATTAAACGGGATCGCGACTTTTCCGTAATCTTCATTTTCAGAGAAAGGAACATTTTCCACGTTTTCCCAGTCCACGCCGAAAGCACGCAGGAAAAATGAAACCGGCAGGTCTTCCGCCACACCCGCCAGCGGCGCGCGCATTTCAGAACGCGCCGGAACCGAAGCCTCCGCTTCCCAGGCTTTTGAAACCGGCTGATTGGCATACCGCTTCATCTCACGAAGGTTCATTCTTACATCACCGAAGCCCGCGCTTCTTAAAATATCCCGCAGGGACTCCTGGCTGAAAAACCGCTGCCTTTTGCCGTCAGGGGCGATGACAAACTCCCCGTCTTTCCGCGCCGCACCCTGGTATTTCCAGTCTTCAACAGAGCGCACGGAAAACACCAGACGGCCTCCGGGTTTCAGCAGGCTGCGCATTTCCGTGATCCGCTGCCTCAAGGCCTCTTCATCCAGGTAATGCAGGGAAAGATTGGCGTAAATAATATCGTAGGTTTTTCCGGTCTTCAAAGGCTCATTCAAATCATAAACTTCCGTCCGCAGCCGGCCTTCCAGGCCTTTTTCCGCGGCGTTCCGTTCAAGGTCGCGCACCGCCTCAGGGATAAAATCAGTCGCGGTCACATTCATGCCGTTTTCAGCAAAGTAAATTTCATCCCCGCCAAGATAAGCGCCGATGGTCAGAATTTCGGATCCCGGTGCCGCAAGCCCTTCCGTGACCAGAGCCTTTGCCAGCGGGCTGATTTCTTCACCCGGAAGAAAAGGAGAGTTCTCTTTTTCCGCCTGATAGGTTTTGGCCCAGAGGTCCGCCTGAGCCGTGCGCATTTCAGAACGGCGCTCAGTGCCGGGCGCGCTCTCAAACCGCTTGATGATTTCCTCCAGACCTTTCTGCGCGGTTTTATACTCATCTCTGGAGTTTCTTCCCCTTTCCGCGGGGACCGACAGAAAACCAACAGCACGGTCCAGCACATTGCCTCGGGAACGCATCGGCCGCCCTTCATTCAGGACCTCCTCTGCGGCTTCGGAAGAAACCATTTCCAGATCGTCCACCGGAACCGCGAGATCTAATCGTTCCCATGTCTGATAAGAAATTTCGCTTATTTCCCTGAGCACGCGGATCACTCCGGCGCGGTCCTCAACTTTCATAAGCGCTTTGACCAGAAGTTCCCAGGCGGCCCGGTCTTCCGGCTCCGCGGAATAAAGATTTGCGTTCAAACTGGAGAGAAAGGCCCAGTAATAAAGATATTTTTCACGAACCCCTCTGATGGACCGGGAGTTTTCAAAAACGTTTTCATATTTCAGGAATTCACGCATCAGCACTTCAATGGCCGAAGCCAGTACACGCACGTCCACGTAAATTCTC
>CAZIQJ010000008.1:0-25206 GCA_964541285.1 uncultured bacterium
TACTACTCCGATTTCAGCAAAATCAAATCCGAGCTGGGCTGGACGCCCAAAACCCTTTTGCCGCAGGCGCTTGAAAAAACCCTGGCGTTTTACCGCCTGCATTTAAGCCACTACCTGTGAAATTATGAAAATTCCGGCAGCCAATCCCCTTGCCAATTACAAGACTCACCGCAAAGCCTTGTCGCGGGCAGTCCTGAAAACTCTCGACCGCGGCGCCTATATTCTCGGTCCGGAAGTCCAGGCCTTTGAAAAGGAATTCGCGCGCTACAACCGCGTGCATTCCGCGCTGGGAGTGGCCAGCGGCACGGACGCGCTTCAGCTGGCGCTCAAGGCCGTGGGCGTCAAGCCCGGGGACACGGTCATCACAGTTTCACACACCGCGGTCGCGACCGTGGCGGCCATTGAACTTGCCGGAGCTGTGCCGTTTCTGGTGGACATTGATTCCGCGTCCTTTACCATGAACCCCGCGCACCTTGAATCTTCTCTCAAGAAAATGCCGGCCCCCCTGCGTAAAAAAGCAAAAGCCGTGATCCCCGTGCATCTTTACGGCCATGCCGCGGACATGCCCGCGATCCTGAAAATCGCGAGCCGGCACGGACTGGCCGTGGTGGAAGACTGCGCGCAGGCCGCGGGTACGGAACTGAACTCCAGAAAAGCCGGAAGCTTCGGTCATGCGGCCGCCTTCAGCTTTTACCCCACCAAAAATCTGGGCGCCCTTGGCGACGGCGGCGCGGTGCTGGCAAGCTCCGCTGCCATCGCGGAAAAAGTACGGCTTCAGCGCGAATACGGCTGGAAACAGCGTTACATCAGCTCGGTCGCCGGCGGAAATTCCCGGCTGGATGAAGTGCAGGCCGCGGTGCTGAGAATTAAATTAACGCATCTTGATGCTGAAAACAAAAAACGCGCGAAAATTGCTAAATTTTACTCACACGCTCTTCCCGCGCATCTTCTGGAGCTTCCTTCGTCCGCGCGCGGCGTCCGGCATACCTGGCATCAGTATGTCATCCGGAGCCAGAAGCGTGACGCCCTGCGCGCGCTTCTGCAGAAAAAAGGCGTCGGAACCCTGATCCACTACCCTGTTCCCATTCATCTGCAGCCTGCTTACCGCGGACGCGTGCGTCTGGGGCATGGCGGCCTTGGCGAAACCGAAAAAGCCTGCGGCAAGATCCTCAGCCTGCCCGTTTACCCTGAACTCCGAGCAAGTGATCTGAACTATACCGCCGCGGCTATTAATCAGAGCCTGCGGGAACTTTCCTGATGCGGTTTTTCTGCACTTATTTTGACCACCGTTATTTAAACCGGGGTCTGGCCCTTCACCGCTCTCTGCGCAAACATTGTCCGGACTTCAGGCTCTGGGTGCTCTGCCTGAACGATACGGCCTTTGAACTCTTGTCTGAAATGGAAATACCGGAGATTGAGGCCGTCCGGCTGGGTGATTTTGAGAAAAGAAACCCTGAAATGCTGGGGGCAAAGCAGAACCGTTCCCTGATTGAATACTATTTCACCTGCACGGCCGCCTGGATGATGGATGTCCTGACCCAGAATTCCCAGATCGACCTGCTGACTTATCTGGACGCGGACCTTTATTTTTTTGAAAGCCCTGATGCTGTTTTTTCAGAAATGGCCAAAGCTTCCATCGGGATCATTCCCCACAGGTTCGCGCCGCGCCACCGTTTTCTTGAAAAACACGGGGTGTTCAATGTCGGATGTGTCTCGATCCGCCCGGATGCTACAGGCCTGGCCTGTCTCTCACGCTGGAAAAACCAGTGCCTGGAATGGTGTTATGACTTCTGCGACGGCGGAAGGTTCGCGGACCAGAAATACCTGGATGAATGGCCGGCTCTTTACAAGGACAAGCTTTGTGTTATTCAGCATCCGGGCGCGGACCTTGCGCCATGGAACGTACTCAACTGCAGGCTCCAAAAAGCAGGCGGGCAAGTCCGGGTCAACGGACAACCGCTTGTCTTTTATCATTTTCACGGGCTGAAGATCCTGAGGACCTGGCTGTTCAACCCGAACCTTCTTTCATTCGGCCTTGAATCCTTTGACTCGGTCCTGAAATGGATTTATACGCCTTATCTGAACGAGCTGAAAACCTGCTCCATCCAGTACAAGGCCGCGCCTCCGGGTGACCCCGCTTCCATACGCGGCAAAAAACTGCCGCAGGACCCTCAAAAAAACAGTCTTAGAGCAAGGGTTGTCCTGAGCCTCAAACGCTGGCTTTTAAAGCAGTTCGTGGTTTTTCTCGGCGGAAGGATTTTCTAGGGCAGAATGCCGGGCGAAGGCTTTTTGTCTTTTTCCATTCTTTCCATGCCCCAGCCAAGCAGGCACTGCAGGAAACCGCCAGCACCGAAAACAAGCGCGGCCTGAATCATGGTCTGGTGGAACAGGGCCGCGCCCGCCAGCTGAATCAGCGCTCCCGCCGCCATTCCATAAAGAAACAGGTGCCTGCCTCGGGCAAAATAATAATACCCCTGAATAAAAAGCAGCGCCACCGGCGCAATGGCAAAAAAGACATAAATCAGAAGTCCCGCGCTTTCCATGAAAGCCTCGCCGTACGTCACGCGGATGATGACTTTTGAAAATAAAAACGAGACCGCGGCCATGCCTCCGATCGCGGCCAGAATAATGGCCACGCCTTTTGCCAGAAGCGGGCGCAGGGACTTGCCTGCCGCGGCGGCACGGCAGAATTCCGCGAATGAAACCTGGGCCACGGGCGTAACAATAACAAAAACCATTTTGGCGATAGTGGCCGCGGCCATGTAAAAACCCGCTTCCCTTTCCGTAAAATAATGCTTCACCATGAGCGCGTCCACGCTCAGAGCCCAGGAAATCAAGAGAGAGTAAACGAAAAACGGCCCGGAAGACCCCCAGAATTCCGTATGAGCTTCTTCCTTGCCCTGGATCTTTTTGAGGACCGCTCCAAGCGCTATAACGCTGACCACGCAGGCCGCGGCATAGCCCGCCATGTAGGAAGAAAGCATGGCGTCCGCGCCCCAATTCCAGCGGGTGCAGGCCAGCCCTGCGATCAATCTGGCCGCAGGATCTATTAAAAGCGCCAGGCCGTAAGCTCCATAAAGCGAAAAACCCAGCAGCGGAGTCCTTGCCACGGTCAGCAGAAAACCCAGAATGGAAAGCGCCACGGCAAGCACAAACGGGTCCAGGGTGCGGAGATGAAAATAGCTTTTGACCCAGGGCGAAGCCAGAAGCAGAAGCGCTCCGCCGCCAAACGCAAGTGCCAGAAGCTGAGGCACCACTTTCCTGAAAACAAAAAGAATCTTGCGGGGATTTCCGGAGCCGGACGAAACCGCGCGAATCAGCGCGATTTCCACGGGACGCTGAAAGAAAGTGAGGACAAAGTGAAAAGACAGAAAAGTTCCAAGCACCGCAATGCCTTCAGGCTGCAGGTACGGCGCGGTCAAAATGGGATTAAAAAGATAACTGATCACGGCCGCAAGGATGGAAACCCCGGCTAGAAACAGACTCTGACGCGTCATGACCTCTCCTTTTCCAGCACAAAATACACCCTTGTTCCCCAGAAAGGAAGAAGGTTTGAGAATGCCCTGTCCACGGCGTAGACAAGAAAAGCCAGGAAACCCGGGCTTTTTTCCATCAGCGTCTGGGAAAAACTCATGCGGTGAATGATTTTCAGAATTTTAAGCCCCTTGCTTTCACGGATTTTTTTCTCAAAATACCCCAGGTCGGTCTGCTGCCCCGCCCGCCCCATACTTGCAAGGCTCGCCCTGTTGACCACATCAAGGATCAGCCTGCCGCCTGGCCGCACCAGGCCCGCCAGCTGCTGAAAAGCCTCCAGGCGGTCCGCGTCCGAACGCAGCTGATTCAAAACACGGATGGAGTAAACGCAGTCAAAAGAATCTTTTTTGAACGGCAGCTTGAAAATATCTCCGCAGAAAGTCCCGACCGGAATATTCATCTTCGTTAGTTTGGCTTCAAGGACCTTGAGCAGCGCGCGCGAGGAATCCGCGGCCGCCAGACGTGTGTAGCCTTCCTCCCCAAGAGCCGCCATGAAGCGGCCTGTTCCGGAACCCACCTCGAGAATTGAAGATTTCCTGTCAGCGGGAACGTGAGCCAGCAGGATCTCTTTTTCCAGCCGGTCAAAAAGCCGGCCTCCCGCGGAAGTAAAGCGCTCTTCATCATAAGAAGCCGCGATGGAAGGATCCGAATAATAGCGGCGGGCCACGTAACGTCCGCCCTCCGCCAGAATGTTTTCGTAGAATTTTTTATACTGGCCCGCGATATTCACGGCCCCCGCGAGCTTCGTGACACGCTCATGGCATTTCCGGGCCTCAGCCTGGTAAGAGGCGTAATTTCTGTAAGCGTCCCGCAGTTTTTCAGCCAGGGATTCCCCATCCTTGAGCGTCAACAGCGGTTCATGCACGATCTCCCCGATGGAAGCAACGGCCCGGGTTAAAAAGGGTCTGTTCTTGAAAATAACTTCCAGCAGAGCCATGGGAGGATGCAGGTATCCAAACCGCCCGCGAAAAGGAAGCACCACCAGGTCCGCTTTCTCAAGACATTCCTGGATATTGACCTGAAAATCCAGCAGCCGGATGGCTGCCTGCTTTCCGGCCTCCCTGATCCTGCCTGTCAAAATACGGGCTTCCGGAGAAAGGACTGCGTCTGGGTTTGAAAGAACCAGCTCCGCTTCCGGTGATTTTTTTGAAAACTCCAGAAAAGCGTTCACCAGTTCGGAAACGCCCCGGATATCGGAAAACCAGCCGTAATAAAAAATGCTGAACTTTTTACCAGCCGGTCTTTCAGGCGTTGCGGGAAATATGGAAGCGCTGACCGGAGGATAAATAACAGAAATTTTTTCTCCAGGAACACCGGCTTGCCTGATGGACTCCTTCAACGCCTGGCAGCTGGTCAGAATATGGTCAGCCCTGGAATAAACACCCGGCAGCAGAAATTTCGGGAAAAAGAAGCTGGTTAAAAAATTCCGGTCATGCGGATCAAAGAGCCTTGTCCAGACCCAGGGGCCGGAAAAAAAGGACTTCAGGTCAAATTTCTGAAAAGTAGGAACGCTGTAAACGATTTTTTTCCGGAGCCTGCGGGCCGTCATCTGTTTACGCGCGAAAAAAAGCGCGCGCGCGTCAAAAACATGAACCAGGTCCGCTTTTTCAAGCGCTTCGCGGAACCCTTCTTGTCCGGCCAGAGCTTCAAGGCTTCCGGGAGTCCGGGTTTCCCGGACCTTGTACTCATATGCGTGCTGCCGCCGAAGCGCCTCCAGCAGCTTTTGCCCGTCAGCGTCAAGGCTGTCTGTGAAAAAATCCACCTCAATGCCTTCGCGGGAAAGCTGCGGGGCCAGTTCGTAAATGCCCCGGGCATGGCCGGAAACCGGCGTCATGTCATGGCCTATGGCTAAAACCCTCATCTGGGACCTTTCATGCGGATTCTCATCTTATCTGATATCGTCATTCTGCCCCGATTTGATTACTTGTAACCCCTTCCAAGGTTAATAGTTTCCCTCTTTGACCCGATAATCTTACCTGGGCCCTTGCCGACCCATCAAGGAACTGGCACTCTTATCCATAGAACCTTAAAGGAGATTTCTTGGCCCCTGAGTCTAATGCTTCTGTTTTTGTGGTGGTGCCGGCTTACAACGAAGCCGGAGTCATCAAACAGACGCTTCTCCCTCTTCTCAAGGCAGGGTACACAGTGGCCGTGGTAGACGATGGTTCCACGGACCAGACCGCGGCCGTGGTTTCGGAGCTGCCGGTCATCCTGCTGCGGCATCCGGTCAATCTGGGCGCCGGCGCGGCCATTCAGACGGGCATCACATTCGCGGCTTCAAAAAGCGCGAAGTGGATCGTGCTCTTTGACGCAGACGGTCAGCACCGTCACGAAGATATTCCGGTCCTGCTTGAACCGCTTTATAAAAACCAGGCGGACATGGTCATCGGCTCCCGCTTTCTTCAAAAAGACGACACGCGCGCCGTCCCGCTGGTCAAACAGATCATTCTTCGGATCGGCGTGCTGGTCAACGGCATCCTGACCGGCATGTGGCTGACAGACGCGCACAACGGCCTGCGCGCCATGACGCTCGAGGCCGCAAAAAAAATCGACCTGAAGGAAAATGGATACGCGCACTGTTCAGAGCTGCTGATTCAGGTCCGCCGCTTCAAGCTGCGCTGCATTGAAAAACCCACAAAAGTTCTCTACACTCAATACTCGATGGCAAAAGGCCAGTCCATCTGGAATGGCATTAATATTGTCGTCGACCTGATCCTAAGGAGGTTTTTCCAATGAAACCCATTCAATTGATCCTGGTCCCGCTGGTCGTTATCCTGGTGGCGCTGTACTGGAAAAAATTCCGTTCCCTGCTCATGGACCGCCTGATTGTATTTGCGATCGGCATGGCCGGCGCATGCCTGATCATCATGCCTGAGCTGTCCTCAGACCTCGCGGATCTGGTAGGCGTTGGACGCGGCGTGGACCTGGTCATGTACCTTGCCTTGCTGGGCCTGGGATTCGTCAGCCTGCTGATCTATTCCCGCCTCCGCCAGCTGGAACAGCGCCTGACCGAACTGGCGCGCCAGGAAGCCATTCACCACGTCAAACCCTGAACCGGAAAAACACCATGACGCCTGAACAGAAAAAATACATTTTAAGCAACTACCGCAGCATGTCCGCAAAACGGATGGCCCAGGACCTGGGCCTGAAAGAAAAAAACCTGATCCTGTTTGTCAAAAGCCTCCGGGAAAAGGAAAAAGCGGAGGCCGGGCCTGCGGCCGCGCCCGCGGACCGCTGGATTCCGTTCATCTGGCAAGCCTTGATCCTGTGCGCCTTCACGCTCCTGATTTATTCCAATTCATTCCTGGGGTCTTTTCAGTTTGACGACCGCCAGCACATCCAGGACAGCTCCGCTATCCGGGACCTCTCGAACCTGGGATTTGTATGGAAAATGAACCAAACCCGCATCCTGACGGTTCTGACATTTGCGCTCAACTACCAGCTGGGTGGAAAAGCCGTTTTTGGCTATCACGTTTTTAATTTTATGATCCATCTTCTCTGCGGATTCGCGGTCCTGTTCCTGACCCGGGTCATTTTTGAGACACCCGCGCTCAAGACCCATCCGCTGCGCCGGCATGTACCGGTACTGGCGTTTTTCACGGCTCTTATTTTTCTTTCCCATCCTCTTCAGACCCAGGCCGTGACCTATATCGTGCAAAGAGCCGCGTCCCTGGCCGCGCTTTTTTACTTCAGCGCCCTGGCCTGCTACCTGCGCTGGAGACTTGGAGGCGGCATAAAATGGCATATTCTGGCCCTTGCAGCGACTGTGGCCGCCATGTTCTGCAAACCCACGGCTTTCACTATCCCCGCGGCCATGATCCTCTTTGAGTTCATTTTCTTCGGCAACCCCTTAAAGTCGCAGAAAACCCTGATGGGGCTGGCTCCGTTCCTTATGACGCTTGTCATCCTGCCGCTGGTCGTTCTTGCTTCACACTCCCCGGCCGCGGCATCCGCCGGCGGCGCGCAAATCGCCCATGAAAACCTGGCGGTTTCACGGCTGCAGTATTTCATGACCCAGTTCCGGGTGCTGTGCGCTTACCTGCGGCTCCTTGTCCTGCCCGTGAATCAGAATTTTGACTATGATTTTCTGCCGTCTCTCGGGCTTTTCACGCCCGTGACAACCATTCCCTGCTTCCTGCTTCTTGCCGGAATTCTGGCCGCGGGAATCAAACTTTTTTCCAGAGAGAGACTTGTCACGCTGGCGGTCCTGTTCTTTTTCCTGTCATTGAGCGTGGAATCTTCTCTCATCCCGCTCAACGACTTCATTGAGGAACACCGTCTTTATCTTCCCATGTTCAGCTTCGCCCTGCTTGCGGGCGTCCTGGTGATTAGGCACACGAAAAATATCAAGACCGCCGGCGTTATTTTGTCCGTTTTGTGCCTTGTCTTCGGCGGCATGACTTTTTCGCGCAACAAGGTCTGGCAGACGCCTTTCACACTCTGGGATGATGTCATCCGGAAATCCCCGCAAAAAGCGCGGCCCTACATGGTGCTGGGTGTGTCTTATTATGAAAACAAGAATTTTGACAAGGCCATTGAACTTTATCAGAAATCGCTTTCACTCCAGCCCGAAAACGCCCAGGTTTATTTCAACCTGTCCAACGCCTATGACGCCAAAGGCCTCACAGACCAGCAGATTACCGCGCTCGAGAAGGCCATCAAGCTCAAGCCGGATTACGCCCACGCTTATTCAGGGCTGGCGTTTGCTTACGGGAAAAAGGGCGTGTATCAGAAGACCGTGGAGTACGCGCAAAAAGCCATCAGTATTGAGCCTTATCACGCCCAGGCGCATCAGCTCCTGGGGTCCGCTTATGTCAGGCTGGGAAAAAAGAAAGAGGCCCAGGAGCAGCTGGCTATTCTGGAACAGCTCAAAAGGCAGGACGATTATGGGGCGCTTTTAAAGCGGGAAATTCAGACGATGCCGTAAAAAGTTTCAGCCCGGAGGCCAGGTCATGGGCCGGCCGGCGAGCAGATGCAGATGGATGTGGAATACGGTTTGCCCGGCTCCCTGCCCGTTATTGAAAACCAGCCGGTAATCCTTGAAGCCGTTGCGCTCAGCGGCGAGTCTGGCCTGGTAGATCATCCCGCCCGCGATTCCGGTCTCTTCTTCCTTCAGGGCCCCGGCCTTCTCAATATGCTTTTTGGGAATGACCAGCACGTGAAAAGGCGCCTGGGGGTTGATGTCGTAGAAAACCATGAAGTTTTCGTCTTCATACTCCACGCGCGATCTGATTTCCTTGCGGATAATTTTGCAAAAAAGGCAGTCACTCATGACAGATCTCCGGTTTATTTCTTGCCGAGAAATTTCTTGATGCGGTCTTCGCAGGATTCCTTGCCCAGAACGCTCATGAGTTCAAAAAGTCCGGGGCTTACTGTTTTGCCGGTCAGAGCGAAACGGAGGGGGTGGATCAGGTCCTTGGCTTCAATCCCCCAGCCCGCCGCGTTCTCACGCGTCATTTCTTCAATGTTTTTGGGGTCTTCAAAGTAAACGCTTTTCTGCTCAGCGGCGACTTCCAGCCAGGCTTCCAGATGGCGTTTCAGGGGCTTATTGCTCAAAAATGACTCCGCGGTTTCCTTGTCGTATTCCACGTTGTCCCCAAAGCAATATTCCGCCTGCGCCTTCAAGTCCTTGAAGGTCTTGAACGGGCTGTCGGCCGGCACGAACAACATTGAAGGTCTTGATACGGCCGCGGTAAAGCAGGACCAGCTGTTTCCAGCGTTCCTGCGTCATTTTTTTCTTTTCTGTTTTTTCGTAAAAAGCCGTGATCTTCTCGACAAACTCGGCTTCCGGAAGTTTCTTAAGGTGCTGGGCGTTGATCCAGTCCAGTTTCTCGACATTGAAACGGGCATTGGCCTTGTTGATCCTTTTAATGGAAAACTTCTTGATCAATTCATCGAGGGAGTAAAGCTCCTGGTTGCCCTCAGTTCCCCATCCAAGAAGCGCCAGGTAATTGATCAGACCGTCGGGAATATAACCGTCTTCCCTGAACTGCGTAAGGGAAACCGCTCCATGACGTTTGGAAAGCGGCGTTCCGTCTCCGCCCATGATCAGCGGCAGGTGCGCGTATTTGGGAGGCTTCCAGCCCATGGCCTCAAAAAGCATGATCTGACGCGGAGTATTGGAAATATGGTCGTCCCCGCGGATGACATGGGAAATTTCCATTTCATGGTCATCGATAATGCAGGCCCAGTGATAAGTGGGGTATCCGTCGGATTTGATCAAAACCATATCATCAAAAAGCGAAGAATCAAAAGAGAGTTCGCCATGAACAAGGTCTTGAAACTTCACGGTCCTGGAGGGCATTTTGAATTTAACCGCGACTTTTCCTCCCTCGCCTTTTTCTTCATAGGCAAGGCCCTGCTCAATCAGCTTTTTGGCTTCAGCCGCGTATTTGGCGATGCGCTCGCTCTGGCGTATCACGGTCTCGTCCCATTTCAGCCCCAGCCATTCCAGCGCGGACAAAATCTCCCGCTCATATTCAGGCTTGGAACGTTCACGGTCCGTGTCTTCAATGCGCAGCAGGAACTTTCCGCCCTGGTTACGGGCGTAGAGATAATTGAACAGCGCGGTGCGCACACCGCCAATATGGAGGTAGCCCGTCGGCGACGGGGCAAAACGGACACGAATCATGAATTTTTCAGAAAAGAAGCGTTATGGGGCAATTTTTTAGTTGGGTTTGGGGTTCTGAATTTGGGCGACCAGGCTGCGGACACGGCCAAGGTCGAGGGGTTTTTTCAAACATGCCACGGCGCCGAGCGCAAGGATTTCGCGTTCCTTGTTGGGCGGAATGTAACCGGACATGATCACGACGGGAACCTGCCTGATCTGCTTGATTTTTTCGAAGGCTTCACGGCCTTCCATGCGGGGCATGAGCACGTCAAGAAACACAAGGCCGTATTCCGTGGCCTTTATTTTTTCAAGCGCTTCCATGCCGTTATACGCGGTATCAACTTCATGACCGTCTTCCTGCAAAATGGCCTTGAACTCTTCACAGATCAGCTTTTCGTCATCCACTACAAGAATTTTTGCCACGGCGCTTTCCTTTATTCTGGAAATCTGAATTTTTCCCGTAAAGTTGCTAAATAGCTCCGGCGCGAGCTTTTGACGAGCTGAAGAGGAACCGCCGCGCGCGTAATTTCAACATTATAGCTATCGTCGATTTCAAGATTTTCTTGACCGTCCGCGGTCAGGAGCGCGCGCCCCGCTCCTCTGGAGCTCTGAAGCTTGACCACGATTTTCTCTGCCGCGGAGACCACAAGCGGCCGCAGCGCCGAAGTGTGGGGACAGATCGGCGTCACCAGAATGGCTTCAAGCTTGGGATGCACCACAGCGCCTCCGGCTGAAAGCGAATACGCAGTTGAACCCGTGGGAGACGCGATAATCACCCCGTCACCCGGAAAACTCGTCAGCTTCTCACCCGACACATGGACCTCCAGGTGAAGGATACGGGAAAGCCCCTCACGGCTGATGACCATGTCATTCAAGGCCAGCAGCCGGCGTTCTTTTTTCATTTTTTCGCTTTTGGCCGAACAGGCAAGCATCAGGCGGGTTTCGATCTGCGAATGCCCCATAAAGAAAACATTCAGCTCTTCAAAAACCTCTTCCTGCTTGACCTCTGTCAGAAATCCCAGCGAACCCAGATTAACACCAAGCACCGGAATACTTTTCTGGTAAAGGTGCGAGGCCAGGGAAAGAAGCGTTCCATCTCCTCCCAGGCAGATGACCAGGACCGCGTCCTGCACCACGTCCTCAATATTCTGGGAAATGTTATCCGCGGCCTTGTAGTCGCGCTTTTCCAGCCATTCCCGGATCTTGGGAAGAAGTTCAGAAGCGGCTGGCTTGGTACGGTTTAAGACAATCCCGACTTTTTTCATTTTCGGATCAGGCGACAGGCGAAAAAACAGGCGTGTTGAAGCGCAGTTCACTCAGGACCCGGGCCGCGACCTTTTCCGCGGAAAGGCCCAGCTCATCCAGGATAATTTCACGGTTGCCGTGTTCAATAAAGTGGTCCGGCAGCGCAAGGCGGTGGACCACGGCGTCTGAAACTTTCTGCCGCTCAAGATATTCCAGCACTTTGGAGCCGAAGCCGCCGCTCAAAACATGTTCTTCAAGCGTGAAGACAAGGCGGGTCTTGGAAAGAGATTCGAGAATCAGCCGGCCGTCCAGGGGCTTGGCAAAGCGCATGTTGACCACGCGCACGTTTGTCCCCTGAGACTTCAGGATTTCATGCGCCCTGAGCGCGGTTTCAACCATGCTGCCCAGAGTGAGGATCACGGCTTCATTGCCCTCACGAAGAACTTCGCCTTCACCAATCTTGAAAGGCCCCTTGGATTCCTGGAAGTCCTGAAAAGACTTGGGAACATTGCCGCGAGGATAACGAATGGCGAAAACGTGCGGGTAATCTACCCCCAGCCGGAGCATCTGCTCCATTTCAAACTCGTCTTTGGGCGCCGCGATCACGACATCGGGAACATGGCCCATATAGCTGATATCAAAAACACCGTTATGCGTGGCTCCGTCCGCGCCCACAAGGCCCGCGCGGTCCAGCGCGAGCACCAGCGGCAGACGCTGAAGCGCCACGTCATGCAGGATATTATCCTGGGAACGCTGGAGAAAGGTCGAGTAAATGGCGCAAACCGGCCGCATACCGCCCTTGGCCATGGCGCCCGCAAAAGTCACGGCGTGCTGTTCGGCAATGCCAACGTCAAAGAAACGGTCGGGAAATTCTTTCTGGAAATCGGTCAGACCCGTTCCCGAAGGCATGGCCGCGGTGATAGCCGCGACATCCGGGCGCGTGCGCGCGATCTTCACAAGAGCGTTCACAAAAGCCTTGGTGTAGGAAACGCCTTCGGTCTTGGCCTTTTCCACTTCCTGCGCGCTCTTGATCTTCTCACCGGTCTTGGTGTCAAAAGGCGTGACGCCGTGGCCGCGCTCAATATCTTTTTCCGCAAAGCCGCAGCCTTTGCCCTTCTGGGTAATGACATGCAGCAGGCTGCAGTCTTTCAGGGCCAGGACTTTTGTAAGGGTCTCAACCAGGCCAATGACGTCATGGCCGTCCACGGGGCCAAAATAGCGGAGGCCCATTTCTTCAAAAAGAATACCCGGAACAAAAAGGTGCTTCATGCTTTCCAGGCTCTGCGTGGCGAACTTCCGGAGACGCGGAAACTTGTCGATCTGCTTTTCAACTTCAGTGCGGACCCGGTTGTACAGCGGGTTAGTCAGCACCTTGTTCAGGTATTTGCTGATACCCCCGACGTTTTTGGAAATGGACATTTCATTGTCATTCAGGATGACCAGCATTTCACGCTTCAGGTGCCCCGCGTTATTCAGAGCTTCATAAGAAAGCCCTGCGGTCAGCGCGCCATCCCCCACCACCGCGACAATTTTTTCATGCGTCTTTCTCCAGTCGCGCGCGACCGCGAGACCGACAGCCTGGGAAATCGCGGTGCCGGCATGGCCCACAATAAACGGGTCGTGAGGATTCTCAAAAGGCGAAGGGAAGCCGCTGATACCGTCATGCTGGCGAAGGGTGTGCATGCGGTTTTTCCGGCCTGTCAGCATTTTGTGCACGTAGGCCTGGTGTCCGACGTCCCAGCAGATCTTGTCCGCGGGAGACTCAAGGACGTAATGAAGGGCGATATTGAGTTCAAGCGCGCCCAGGCTGGCACCAAGATGGCCGCCTGTTTTGGCAACAGACTCAATCAAAAAAGAGCGGTATTCCTGCGCGACTTCGGGAAGTTTTTCCAGCGGAATTTTTTTAAGGTCCGCAGGCGAGAAAATCTTATCGATCCACTGATACATGTCTTCCTCTTGGCAAACGCTTCAAAAGGTAATCCGCCAGAAACTGCAATTTGTCGGATTTCCTGCCCAACGGATGGATTTCCCGCTTCGCATGGGCGATCAAGTTGCGGACTTTCTGCCGCAGCTCGGCTTCCTTGATTAAGTGAAGGTAGCCGTCACGGTCCAGACAGTCGTCGATCAACTGAAAAGCCAGTCCAAGGGCCTCGCCGTATTTCGTCATGCGAGCACGCATTTCCCTGGAGGCTCCGGCTGCAAGAGCGCCGCTGACCGCGGCCGCCTTGATCAGCATTCCCGTCTTGTGAATACTGATGTAATCAAGCATGGGCAGAGTCAATTTTGAGTCTGCTGCAAGCTCCGCAACTTGGCCCCCGATCATACCATAAGTCCCCGCAGACGTCGATATCTCCTGCAGAAGCTGGACAGCCTTGCCCGAGGGCTGAACCTGCGCCAAAATGGCAAAAGCATGGTTCAAAAGGCCGTCCCCGGCCAGAATCGCCATGGCCTCGCCAAACTTCTTGTGGCAGGAAGGCTGGCCCCGGCGTTCATCGTCATTGTCCAGGGCGGGTAAATCGTCGTGAACCAGCGAATAGCAGTGGATAAATTCAAGCGCCGCGGCAGGAACCAGGGCATCGCGAAAAGAGCCTCCGCAGGCTTCGCAGGCCGCAAGCGCCAGAATAGGGCGAAACCGCTTCCCAGCGGGAAACACGGCATAGCGCATGGCTTCATGCACTACAGCGGGAGGATGTGAAGCCGGAGGAAGCTGCGCTTCCAGGGTCTGCTCAACAGCTTCAAGGTAGGTCTTGAAATAAGCTTCGTACTTCAAATCAGAAGGTCCTCGTCTTCATCGCTCTTCGGCGCACGAGTCTGGGAACGCGGGCTTTTCTTCGCAGCCTTCCCCTCGTTTTCTTCCGCGGCCTCAGGGTCAAACGCTTCTTTTTTGAAAGAGCCGTCCATGGCGCGCGAAAGGACTTCGATTTTTTTCTCTGCCAGAGCAAGACGCTTCTGGCAAATAGCGGAAAGCTTGACGCCTTCTTCGTATTTTTTCAGAGCTTCTTCCAGGGAAACATTCCCGGCTTCCAGCTCCTCAACAATTTTCTCAAGTTTCTCAAGTGCTTTCTCAAACGCGGGCTCTTCAGACATTCCTGTCCTCCTGAATGCTCTGGATTTCCTTCACCTCGGAAATGACCAGGCCTTTCCACAAACGGGTTTTAATTTTATCACCTTTTGAAAGTTTTCTGGCATCTTTTAGGAGTTCTCCCTTCCCGGAAAAACTGATGGAATAACCCCTCTCCAGAATGGCCAGCGGGCTGAGAGCGTTCAGCCTTCCAGCCAGGTTCTGAAACTCCCCGGCACGGGCCGACACCAGAGCCTTCATATAATTCTGCATCTGGCGCACCCATTCGTCCATTTGCTGGGCAAACTGCTCGATCAAGATACCAGGCTGCTTGAACGCGTAGCTTTCCCGAAGAGCGTCCAGCGCTTCACGCGCGTCTTCCAGAATACCGCGCATGCGGGTCTTGAGCCGGAACTTGTGCTCCTCAAGCTTCCGCTGAAGGTCCTGGCGGTTTTGCACCACCAGCTCCGCGGCCGCGGAAGGCGTGGGCGCGCGCAGGTCCGCGACCAGGTCGCATATGGTCCAGTCAATTTCATGGCCGACAGCCGAGATCACAGGGATCCTGGAGGCATACACCGCGCGGGCAACCACTTCTTCATTAAAAGCCCATAAATCTTCAATGCTCCCGCCGCCCCGGCCCACGATCAAAACATCCACTCCCCCATACTCGTTGAACTCGCGGATGGCGCGCGCGATCTGCAAAGCCGAACCTTCGCCCTGGACCTGCACGGGATTGATGATAATGGAAGTCCCGCAGAAACGGCGGTTGACCACATTTAGAATGTCACGGAAAGCCGCGCCGGTCGCGGAAGTCACCACGCCCACGGCCTTGGGAAATTTAGGAATACTTTTTTTTCTTTCAGCGGCAAACAAACCTTCTTTTTCCAGCTTTTCCTTGAGCTGGAGAAAAGCCAGCTGGAGAGCGCCCACCCCCTTGGGCTCCATGCGCTCGATATACATCTGGTACTGGCCGCGGGGTTCATAAACGGAAATTTTTCCAAACACCAGGACCTGGAGGCCGTCTTTGGCCTCAAATTTCATGCCCCGGTTCTGTCCCGCGAAAAACACCGCGGAAATCTGGGCTTTGTCATCTTTCAGTGAAAGGTACATGTGACCGGAAGTATGGTGCTTGAAATTGGAGATTTCGCCCTCCATCCAGATATTCACAAACTCGCCTTCAAGAAGGGCGCGGATAGAACGGTTCAGCTGACTGGGCGTGTAAACTTTCCGCTGGGTCTTTTCTCCCGCGGGTACTTCAGCGTATTTCATGGATCCCCCGGTCCGTGACGATCAGGTCCACACGGACATCATGCGCTTCACATGGAATTTTTTTCACGATTTGCTCACCAAAAGCCAGCGCGGCTTTACGCGCGCGCTTCGCCTTTTTAAGAAAACGGTCGAAATAACCAAGCCCGCGGCCCAGGCGGTTTCCCTTGCGGTCAAAGCCAAGGCCCGGAACCAGAATCATGTCCAGCTCCGAAGGTTTTCCCTGTCTGGAGGACCGTACCGGCTCCAGAATTCCGAAGGCTCCGGTCTTCAGGTCCCTGCGCAGGTCGCGCACCCTGAAAATCCTGATGCTTTTTCCGGAAAGCCTGGGCAGAAAAACTTCCTTCTTTTCACGGACCGCCCTGCGCAGCAGCGGCAGAGTGTCGACCTCTGTGCCAAACGATGCGTAGCCCAGAATTTTTTCCGCCTTCTGATACTCAGGAAGCTTCAAAAGGCGGTTCACAACGCGCGAACTTTTGGCGCGCCGCTTTGCCCTGCCCATTCCAAGCAGGGTCTGCCGAAGTTTTTTTCTCATCATGGACTTACGGGCTTTTATGGAAGATTTCATCAGAAAATTGAAAGGTCCGTGATCTTAGGCGCTTTTAAGTTTCGCGGACGCAGGCGCGGATTCAATGCCTGAACGCTGCGCCTCATTCATCAGGACTTCCTGGGCGGGCGAACCGGCCTGAGGCATCCACTGGCTTTCACGCCGCCGCAGCTGCAGCTCGCGGGCTTCCAGGACCTTCTGCTTTTCCTGAAGCAGATAATCCTGGCGGTTCAGGCGGCTTTCCCAATCCGCCAGTCTGGACTGCTGCTTCTGAAGCTCATCCTGCGAAAGCCGCTTGGCGCCTTCAAGGTCGCCCTCGGTTTTGCGCAGCTGGGTCCATTCGGATTGAATTTGAACACGCAGGTCCTTGAGTTCGTTTTCCCGCGCCGCGAGCGAAGTAAAGTTTCTTTCCAGTTCCTCACGGCTGTGCTGGAGCGCTTTTTCGTAATTGGCTTTTTCTTCTTCCCAACGGCTCTTTTCCTGATCAAGCCGCGATTTTCCAAGCTCAAGCGCTTTCAGATTCTGCTCCAGCATCTGTTCGCTGGCAAGTCTCTGGTTTTCCCATTCCTGACGGGTCTTGGCCAGAGCGTCGGCATTCTGGAGATACTGCTCATCACGCATGGCCGCGTCCTTCTGCCGGCTTTCAAGGGCCGCGAGCTCCGTCGAAAGTTTTTGGCGGCTGGTTTCCAGCACGTTTTTCTGCTTCCGGAGTTCCTCTTCCTGGAGAGCGGCCGCCTGCCTGCCTGCATCAAGCGCTTCCGCCCCGCGGGTCAACACAGCCTGGGCCTGAGTCACGGCAGCTTCCTGAGTCTTGAGTTTTTCAATCCATGCCTGCTTTTCAGTTTCAAAAGCGGCTGCTTTAAGTTCAAATGCCTTGGCCTTTTCAGTGTTGATCTTTTCCGCCTGAGAGGCTTTCTGTTCGCGTTCCGCGGCCTGCGCCTCACGCGTCTTGACCGCCGCAAGATCAGTCTTGAGCGCTGTTTCCTGCTCCAGCTTCAGGGTTTCCCAGGCTGCCCGTTCCTGCTGAAGCTCGGCAGCCTGCTTTTCATAAACAGCCTTGTCGCGGGCAAAAGCCTCCGTGCTGACCTTGAGTTTTTCCTGCGCCTCCAGAACGGCCTGGCGGTCTTCGCCAAGCGTCTGCTTGCTGAGCGCGAAACGGTCTTTTTCTTCCGCCATTTTCTTCTGAGCGTCAATCAAAAGCGCCTCGCGCTCAGTCAGGGCGCGGTCTTTCTCATTGAGCGCAAGTGTTTTGCGGCTGATTTTTTCTTTGGCCGCGGCCTGCCCGGCTTCAAACTGTTTTTTCTGCGCGTCCATCGCCGCGGTCAGACGCGCGCTTTCAGCCTGAAACGCCTGACGCTCAGAGGCCAGGGCCTGTTTACCGGCAAGAAGCGCGGCATTTTCCTCCGCGATTTTTCCGGCCTTTTTATCCAGGCTGATATCTTTTTCATGAAGCGCGCTCTGCTTGATTTCAAGATTGCCCTGGAACTCCTTCAAGCGGGCCTGTTCATTGGCAAGTTCCAGGACCTGAGCCTTGCGCTGCTCTTCCCAGGCCGCCTGGTTCTGATTGAAAGCAAGCAGCTCTTCCTTGTATTTGGCCTCTTCAGCTTCAAAAGCTTTGACGCGTTCCATCAGGGCGGACTGATTCGCCTGCATTTTGGTGCGGTTTTCAGCGACTTTGGTTTCCCAGACGGTTTTCATTTTCTCAAACTGGTCTTTTTCAGATTCAAAAACACTCTGCCTCGCGCCCAGATCCTGCTTAACAGCCACATTGCTCTTTTTCGCGGCCGCCACAAGAGCTTCCTTCTGATCAAGGGCTTTGGCCCTTTCATCCAGCTGGGCCTTGAGAACGGCCAGCTCCGTTTCGCGGGCGGCCTGCTCATCCTTCAGCGCGCGCTTCTCTTCATTCCACTGAATGCGTTCCTGAGCAAGCTGGGAACGGCTGGCGGCCAGTTCCTGGTCCTGCCGGACATTGGCCGCTTCTTTCTGGGAAAGTTCAATGCGCAGATTTTCAAGCTCCTTTGAGCGGAGCGAAAGAGAATCCATCTGGGCCTGCTTTTCCAGCTCCCACTTCTTCTGCGCCGCGGCCAAAAGATCTTTCTGCCGGGCGTTTTCCGCGATTTCACTTTCAAGCTGAGATTCGCCAAGTTCGACTTTTTCGCGCCGGACTTCCAGCGCCTTGAGTTTTTCCTGGTACGCCTGCTGACGCGCGGCCAGTTCTTTTTTCATATTAGCAGCCAGAAGATCCTGATCTGTTTTTTCCTGCATCAAGGATTCCCTCTTTTGCGCCAGGTCCTGCTTCAATCCATCGATACGGGTCTGTTCCGCGGCAAGCTCGCCCCGGACACCCTCTATCCGCGTCTCCTCAGCCTGGAGCGCAGCTTCTTCAGCCTGGCGTTTTTCCTCCCAGGCCTGTTTCTGCGTTTCAAACTCCGCCGTTTCCTTTTCCATGCCCGCGCGCCGGTTTTCAAATTCCTGCTGGCGGAGCTTGAAAGCCGTGACAGCCTGATTCCATTCCTGTTTGTCTTTTTCAAAAGCAGCCTTGGCTGCGGCAAAAGATTCTTTGGCGGAAGCCAGCGACGCTTTGCGTGCTTCCTGCTCCTGCTTCTGTGCCGTCAAAGTCTTGGCGAGAACGCCCAGGCGCTCCTGCCTGGATTCCAGCTGGGCGCGGAGCGTTTCAAGCTGTTCTTTTTCTTTCAGGAATTCATTCTTCTTCAGATCAATATCCTCTGAAACAGCCTGAGCTTCCAGCTTTCGCTTCTCCAGTTCGGCGCGCGCGGCTTCAAGCTCCGCGGACTCGCCGGAAATCCGGGCATCGAGGTCCTGACGCTGTTTTTCAAGGGAGGCCGCTTCAAGTGACAGCTCCTTTTCACGGGCGGCAATGCCCTCAGCCTTTTGATCAACCGCTTTTTCCCGAGCCATGGCCTGATCCTCGGCACGGACACGGGCATCTTCCATTTCTTTTTCCTTCACAAGCAGGGCCTGCTGGCCGGCCTCCAGCTGCTCACGGGCCGCGCTGAGAGCTTTCTGTTCTGAAGAAAAAGCGTTCTGGCGCTGCTCAAAAGCCTGGAGCTTCTTTTGAATCGCCGCGTCTTTTCGCGAAACTTCGGCTTCCGAAATCTTCAGTTCATCGCTGCGAAGCTTGAGTTCATCCAGCTTTTGGGCAAGGCCTTCTTTCTCTTTGGCCAGGAGCGCCTTCTGGCCCGTAAATTCTTTTCTTTCAAAATCAAGCGCGTCCTGCGCTGTTTTAAGGGCAGCGGCTTTTTCTTCAAGACTGCGGCGCGCGGCTTCCAGGGAAACCTGCTCTTTTTTGCGCGCGGCCAGAGCTTCACCAAGAGCAGCCGCCTTGGCGCGCTGTTCCTCAGCGGCCGCGGCCAGTTCCTTTTTCTGCGCGGACGCAGAAGCGGAAAGCGAAAGCTTCTGTTTCTCAAGCGCTGCGGCTTTGGCAGCAAGAGCTTCTTCGCGGGCCGCGATGGACTGCTTCAATTCAGCCATTTCCTTTTTAAGGAGCGCGGTATCAGAATCCTGGGTTTTAAAACGCGCCTGGCCTTCATCATAGGTCTGCTGCATGGACTGATAGTCCTTGCGAAGCTTTTCATTTTCAGCTTTCAGCCCGTTCATTTCAGACTGCTTCAGCTGCGCAGCTTCCGAGGCTTTGCGTTCGGCGGCTTTCGCGGAAGCAAGTTCGGATTTCAAATCATCCAGTTCGGCTTTCTGCGCGGACGTTCCGGACATTTGTTCGCTCTGTACGGCTTTCAGGCGAAGATAGGATTTATTGAGTTTTTCATACTCAGCCCTCAAGCCGTCCATGTCCGCCTGCTTGAGCTGCGCGGTTTCCGCGGTCTTTTCAAGAGCGGCATTGGCGGCTTCAAGCTGGGAACGGAGGGCCGCGAGCTCGGCCTTTTGCGCGGCCGCGCCGGAGCTTTGCGCCGTTAATTTTTCCTGCTGGGATTTTTGAAGCGCCGCAAAATCCTTGCGGAGCTTTTCATTTTCCGCCTTGAGGATGTCCATGTCCGCCTGTTTCAGCTGCGCGGTCTCAGCCGTTTTCTCAAGCGCCGCATTGGCCTCGGCCAGCTGGGACCTCAGAGCGGCCATCTCCGCGCCAGCCGCAGGAGATGCCTTGGGCTTGATGGAAAGAGATTTGATCTGGCCCAGAAGTTCCTGCTCGCGGGCCTGAAGGACCTGCCGCTCCTCAAGGAAGCGGGTGCGCTCATCATTCATCTGCTTCAGCTTGTCCTGAAGTTTTCCTGTATCAGCCGAAGGCCTGGATGAAACCTGATTTTTCTCAGCCCATGACTGCTTTTCCTTCTCGAAAAGTTCGCGGGCGCGCACAAGAGCTTCACGGGATTCTGCCAGCTGCGCGTTCTGCGCTTCCAGGCTCTTGCTGCCAAGTTCCATTTCCTCAACTTTTCTCTGGCGCGCGTTCAATCCGGCTTCTCTTTCGTCCAGAATTTTAAGACGCGCCTTGAGCGATTGCTGCTTCTCCTGCCATTTGGCTTCGTCCTCAGCGCTGCGGACAACCTGCTCCTCACGGGCCTGGGCCTCAAAAGCCGCTCTTTCCTTGCGCAGGTCCGCGGCCTGTTTATCCAAAGCGAGCTGACTGCGCTTGAGCTCAAGAGATTTCTGCTGAAACTCCGCGGAAGCCTGTTCCGCGGCCTTATTTTTATTTTCCAGTTCCGCACGAAGGGCCTTCAACTCGGATTCTTTCTCCGCCAGCTGCGCGGACTGCTGCCCTGAAGCGGCCTGACGTTTGGAAAAATCAGCCAGACGGGTTTCAAGTTCACGGACCTTGATATCTTTTTCGCGCAGCGCGCTTTCAACCGAGGTCTTTGAAGCGTTGATTTCCTTTTCACGGCGGGCCAGCTCTTCTTTAAGGGTCTCCAGCTGCGCTTCCCGCTGGCTGATATTGCCGCTTTCTTTTTCGAAAGCTTCATCCCTGGATTCCAATGCCTTTTCGCGGGCCTCAAGCGCTTCTTCACGCTCCTTCAGGGCTTCCGCGCGGCTGTCATCCGCCTGGCGGGAAGCTTCCGCCTTTTTCAGGGCCTGGATCTTTTCTTCCATCGCCTGAAGGTTTGCCGCCTTTTCCTGCTCCCACTTTTTCTTTTCAATCAGGAAAGCGGCTCTTTCCTTTTCAAGATTTTCCGCGGCCTTGACGGAAGCAGCTTCCGTCTCACCTGTCCGGCCGCCTTTGGCGGCGCGCTGCTTGTCGATGTCCCATTTAATTTTTTCAGTGCGCAGGGCCTTTTTACCGGCCTCAAGCTCCTGTTCCTGCGCGTCCACGGACTCAAGACGCTTTTTCAGCGTCTGCTTCATCTGCTCCGCGGATTCAAGCTTCATCTTCAAATCTTTTTCCCAGCGGATCAGCGCCTGCTCACGGGCCGTCGAATCTTTTTGCGCAGGAGAAACAGCGGGTGAGCTTTTCTGTTTATCAAGCTCCGCGCGCTGGCGCATCAAGTCCGCTTCCAGCTTGGCCAGCTGGGTTTTCTTTTGAAGCAGGTCTTCTGACTGTTTCTGTATCTGGAGGGTTCTTCCGCTTTCCTTCTCGTTCAGCCGTTTCTGGAGCTCCAGAAAAAGCTTTTTCTGCTTCACCAGCTCTTCGTTTTTCTTGTCGAGCTCTTTGCGCAGCTTTTCCGCTTTCCGGGAATCACCGGAGGCAGGAGGCCGCGCCGAAGATTCAATCTGTTTTCTCAAGGCTTCCAGGCGGGTGCGCTTCTCTTCAAGGGCGGCTTTTTCCGCTTCAATATTGGCGCGCGTGGTGCCGGAAACCAGCTCGGCCTTGCTGTTGACCTCTCTCTCCCTCTCATCCAGGTCTGAGGCCTGCTGTTTTCTTTGCTGGTCCCATGCCTGTTTGCGGGTTTCAAGGTCTTCGACCTTGGCCATCAGGTCCTGTTTGATTTTCTCGAGCTGGGCTTCTTTTTCTTCAAGGAAACGGGTCTGGACTTCTCGCTCCTGTTCCCAGAGCTTTCTTTCTTCATCGAGAGAAGGACTTTCAGCGGAGGCTGATGAGGACGGGGGCGGGACATCCTGAGCCGGAGAAATGCGCGGGCCCAGGAGAAAAAGGATGAAGATAAAAAACAGATTTTTTATTTTTTTCATCTGTAAGTATCGGCAACAACATAACATGGGCCGATTATGAAGTCAAGGGAAGGAGCGTCTTATAAAACCCGGGATACGATAAGAACCAGAAGATGAGAGGACTTGATTCTAAGGCCGGTGAAATTCTGAAAAACCGCCCCCGGCCGGAATTGAACCAGCAACCTTATCCTTAGGACGGATCTGCTCTATCCAATTGAGCTACGGGGGCAAAGATGCTTCTGGAGGGACTTTAAGGTCAATACTGGATCAGGCTGAAAATATTGTAGGCCGAAAGCTTTTCACGGCCTTTGAGAAAATCCAGCTCCACCAGAAAAGCCATTTTCTCCACTTTCGCGCCAAGCTTTTCAACCAGCTGGGCCGCGGCAAAAGCCGTTCCGCCGGTAGCCAGAAGGTCGTCTACGATGGCCACACGGGCACCTTTCATAAGCGCGTCCTGGTGGATCTCAAGGATAGCTTCACCATATTCCAGGGCGTAACCGATCTGCTCGGTCTTGTAAGGAAGCTTCCCCTTCTTGCGGACAGGCACAAAACCGGTATGCATCTTGTAGGCAAGCACAGGGCTGAAAATAAACCCGCGCGACTCAATCCCCACAATAACGTCAATTTTGCTTTTGGCGAATTCTCTGGAGAACTGTTCCACCACGCACTGGAAGGCGTCCGGATGCTGAAGAACGGGAGTGATGTCTTTGAAAAGAATTCCCTCTTTGGGAAAGTCAGGAACGTCGCGGATCAGTTTCTTGACGTCGCAGACGTCGAAAGCGCCGGTCTTCATAAAGGATTATTCCCGAATGTAGTTTTCGAGCTTGTCTTTTTCAAGCTCAAGCTGTTCACGAATTTTTTTGAGGGCGGAGGCTTCGATCTGCCGCACGCGTTCGCGTGTAATGTCAAACTGCTGCGCCACCTGCTCAAGCGTATGCTGCTCCGCTTCGCCAAGCCCGAAACGCAGGACAAGAATTTTTCTTTCACGCTCGTCCAGGTTGTCCAGGAGCTTGTAGATACGTTCATTTTTCAGCGCTTCGGCAATCTGGATGTCCGGAGCGTGGGAAGAGTCGTCTTCAATCAGGTCCATAAGCTCGGCCGTGCCGTCAAGGCTGACCGGCGCGTTCAGCGAGCTGGGGCGTCCGGCAATATTCTCAATTTCTTTCACCTTCTGCACCGGGACCTGCATGATTTTGGCGATTTCCTTGCGCGTAGGCAGACGGTTTAATTTCTGCATCAGGCCGTCACGCACCCGGCGCCACTTGGCAATAATATCGTACATATAAACAGGGATACGGATGGTCTTGCCCTGATTCGAAAGCGCGCGCATGATGGCCTGCTTGATCCACCAGGACGCGTAAGTCGAGAAACGGTAGCCGCGCTCAGGGTTGAATTTTTCCACCGCGCGCATCAGCCCGATATTCCCCTCTTCCACGAGGTCCGAAAAAGAAAGGCCCATATTGCTGTAGCGCTTGGCGATAGAAATCACAAGCCGCAGGTTCGAACGGATCATCTGGGAGCGAGCCTGGTGAGAATGTTTGCTTTCCGCCTGCACCTTGCGGGCGAGGTCGATTTCCTGTTCCGGCGTCAAAAGAGGAATATGCTCGATCTGCTTCAGGTAAATCTTCATCGGCGTCTTGTCGAGCGTGTGTTCGTCGTATTCCGGAAATTCCTTTTCTTCAGTCTCGTCGTCCGTGTCACGCTTGCGCCGGCGGCGTTCCATGGGAGCTTCGAGGATGGCTTCGTTGGCCAGAATGTCGTGCGCGTCCTTGCTGAGCTTTTCGCGCTCGCCTTTTCCCTTGCCCTTGGCTTTCGCCTCAGGCTTGGAAGCAAGGGCTTCGCCCTTGGGCTTTTTCAGGAGCTTTTCTTTGTCTTTTGAGGAAAGGGGTTTCCCGGAGGGAGATGAAACTGCTTTTTTGCTTTTCTTGGCAGAAGAAACTTTTATTTTATTACTTTTCTTTTTTTGGGGCATACGACCGGACGAGGTCTCCGGGTTCGACCCCGGAGACCTCCGTTGCGTTCGATTCAGCGCCCATAAGGGCGAAAAATCAGATTATTTGTTTTTTTTCGCGCGTAACGCCGCCTGCGCTGCAGCAAGGCGGGCAATCGGAACCCGGTAAGGCGAGCAGCTGACATAATTCATGCCGACATTATGACAGAACTCCACGGAAGCAGGATCGCCGCCGTGTTCGCCGCAGATACCGATTTTAAGATCCGGTCTAGTTTTACGGCCTTTCTGCACGCCGAGTTGAATCAAATTTCCGACGCCTTCCTGGTCAAGGGTCTGGAACGGGTCTTTTTCATAAATACCGCGTTCCACATAAACGCCGAGGAAAGAACCCGCGTCGTCGCGTGAGAAACCAAGACCCATCTGGGTCAGATCGTTGGTGCCGAAGGAGAAAAACTCCGCGGCTTCCGCGATCTTGTCGGCCACAAGCGCCGCGCGCGGAACCTCGATCATGGTGCCGATCATGTAGGGAATCTTCATCCCCTTTTCTTCGAACACCTGGTCAATGGTTTCAATCATTTCCTGCTTGATCAGCTCAAGTTCTTTTTTAGCGCCCACGAGCGGAACCATGATCTCGGGGAACACTTTCACGCCCTGCTTCTTCACGTTGCAGGCCGCTTCCATGATGGCGCGGGTCTGCATCTGGTAAATCTCAGGGTACGTGATGGCAAGACGGCAGCCGCGGTGCCCAAGCATGGGGTTGAATTCATGCAGGCTGTTGACCTTGCTCTTGACCTTCTCGAGCGAAACCTTCATGACGTCAGCCATTTCACGCTGGTTGGCGTCTTCGTGAGGAAGGAATTCATGGAGCGGCGGGTCCAGCAAACGGACGGTCACCGGCAGGCCGTTCATGGCCTTGAAAA
>CAZIQJ010000009.1:0-16169 GCA_964541285.1 uncultured bacterium
GGGCATTCCGGATGCCCGGGGCCTGTGTCATGATTGAGATAACGAGGGTCAAACAAAAAACCAGTAGCCATGGTGCGATGATTATACTAAATTCAAAACATGGAACAAAAAAACTTCCGTTTCGCCCATCGTGCGGACTGGACCTCGGAACCCAACCCGCTCAGCCGAAAAACAGAGTCCCTTCGCGCGCAGGGCAAAGAAATCCTGGACCTGACGGTTTCCAACCCCGCGGCCTGCGGCTTTCAATACCTGAACGCGGGCCTTCTCCAGCCTTTCCAGAATCCCGAAAACCTTCTTTATCAGCCTGATCCCCACGGCCTTGCCGCGGCCCGCAAGGCGGTCTGTGATTATTACCGCTCGCGCCACGGCGTTCAGGTTGAAGAAAAACAGGTATTCATCACGGCAAGCACCAGTGAAGCCTATTCCTTTGTCTTTCGCCTGCTGGCAGACGCGGGCAGCGTGATTCTGGCGCCCAAACCCAGCTACCCTCTTTTTCATTTTCTTGCCGGGCTGCATGACCTGAAGCTGGAGCATTACCCCCTTCACCCGGACTCCTGGACCATCGGCCTGAAGGAAATTGAGGCCGCGGCCCTGAACGCGCGCGGCCTTCTTCTGGTGCATCCCAACAACCCGACCGGCAGCCATGTTTCAAAAGAAGAACGCGAAAAAATCGAAAACATTTCCAGGGTTCACGGACTTCCTCTTATAGTGGACGAGGTCTTTCTGGATTATTCTTTTACCCCTCAGCCGCCCAGCTTTGCTTCCTGCGGCCAGACCCTGACCTTCACTCTGAGCGGCATCTCAAAAATCCTGGGCCTGCCGCAGATGAAAATTTCCTGGATTGTGGTCAGCGGACCGGAAGAATTAAAAAAACAGGCCCTTGAAAAACTGGAAGTCATTTCTGACACCTACCTTTCCGCGGCAGGGCCGGGCCAGCGTGCGCTTCCGGCCTGGCTTGCGGCCGCAGAAAAGATCCAGGATGAAATCCGCAGGCGGCTGGCGGCCAACCTCAAGACCGCGCTGGAACTTCCCGGGGCAATGACGCCCCAGGGCGGCTGGTACGCGCTGGTACGCATGCCGGAAAAAAGAACGGATGAAGAATGGGCGCTTCATTTGCTGGAGGAAAAACAGGTACTGGCGCACCCGGGCTATCTTTTTGAATTTGAAGAAGACTCTTTTCTTGTCCTGAGCCTGCTGACGCCTGAAAAGATTTTCAGCGAAGGTATTTCCCGCATCCGCCAGACTCTCTAGCCCAGCGTTACGACCTTCTGCTTTGATTTGTGACCCGACGCAAGGGTCAACGAGGACTTGGGCACATCCAGAAATTCCGCCAGAACTTTCACCACCGCAAGGTTGGCTTTTCCTTCATCCGGAGGGGCCTTGACCCAGACCTTGAAGTGGGTGTCATCGATCCGCTCCACGCGGTCCTCCCTGGCGGAAGGTTTGGCGGTAATAAAAAGCTTTTTCAAAAAAGGTCGGGGGCGTTCTTGAGCGTGGGGTATTTTTTGTCTTTTTCGGAAAAAATATAATCGAGCCTGGGCCAGTCGATTTTAATGTCCGGGTCATTCCAGATAATGCCGCGCTCATGCTGAGGTGAATAAAAATTGGAAACCTTGTAATGAAACTCGCAGCCGTCTTCCAGCGCCAAAAAGCCGTGCGCGAAACCCGCGGGCACATAAAGCATTTTCGGGTCGTCCGCGCTCAGGATCACGCTGACGTACTTGCCGAAAGTTTTGGAGTTTTTGCGGATGTCCACGGCCACGTCGTAAACCTTGCCGCGCGTAACGCGCACGATCTTGGCCTGGGCCATGGGCGGCATCTGGTAATGCAGGGCGCGCAAAGCCCCCTTGACCGAGCGGCTGCAGTTGTCCTGCACAAAGCGTTCCTTGACGCCATAGCGGGCAAAAACGTCCTCGCGGTAGCTTTCAAAGAAAAAGCCGCGGCCGTCCGGAAAAACTTTGGGCTCAATCAGCAGGACATCGGGTATTTCAAGAGGGGTCAGTTTCATGTATGAGGCCCGATTTTATAGAAAAACCCCCTCCGGTTCAAACATAAACCTCGTAAACCCGCGGAAATATTTAGCCTTTAAGTTCCCCTGAGCTTGCTCTATAATACGCTCCCTATGAGAATTCAGCCTCCTCGCGAGAAAGCCAATATTGTAGCGCCTTTGTTCGTCGCCCTTCTTGTCCTTACGGCCCTTGCCGCGGGACTGATCACCCTTTTGTATTCGCAGAAACCCGCGAATGTTCCGGCTTTTGAGGTCCAGAGCTTTGCCGGAAAAACCGAGATTTCCCAGGACAGCCAGGCATGGGTGGTTCCCGCCCGCGGCGAGTCCCTTAAGGTCAACGGCTGGGCGCGCACCGGCGCGGACGGCGAAATGGACCTGCTGTTCGGCAAATCCACTTTTATCCGCGTGAAGGAAAATACGCAGTTTCAGATCGAGCCTCCGCAGATTTTCTCCAAGGCCGAAGCCAGGCTCCACCTTGAAAAAGGCACGGTCCTAATCGCCACGGAAAACGACACCGTGCAGGTTTCAGTTCCCGGCACAAATTACAAAGGTGAAAACCAGGGCTTCTTCTATGACCTGGCCGCGAAATTCTTCGCCACCTCCCAGGGCGGCACATTCCTTGTTTCTTCCTCGCCCGAAACCGGCAAGGCCCAGGTCAGCGTGCTTCAGGGTGAAGTCAATATCCAGCCCGGCATTCCCCTGACCACGACGCCGGTCAAGGCCCTTGAAATGCTTCAGGCCGAAGGACAAAACTCGCAGAAAAGTCCGCTTTCAGAAAAAGAATGGGGCAATGTTCGCGAGGCCTATGAAATCCAGCCCCGCAGCGCGGTCAATGAAGCGGCCCAGCTTGATCTTTCCAAACGCTCCGGCGATTTCTTCGGCTATGTTTTTGACCACGGCACTTTTTACCAGGACAAATGGGGCTGGTGCATGCGCGAGTTCATCGCCCCCGAAGAAGTCAATGAACCCACTTACCTGGAAACAAATTATGACGTTTTCCCCAAGGGTTCCTGGGTCGGTCTTTATTTCAAGACCCGCGACCTGGATCTTTCAAAGTTCAAAGGCTTCCGGCTGGAAGTCAAAAAAGCTCCGGGCAAGGATTCTCCTGACGCCGTCCGCGTGGAGTTCAAGTCCAGATACCAGATCGTGCGCGCTTTCGCCATCAAGATGGTCAAGGAAAAGTGGGAAACCGCGGACTTCAATTTCCAGTTCTCCAAAGAGACTCCTATCTCGGAAGTCACTTTTATTTTTTCCAATGACAAGGTCGGCGCGCATAAAACCGGCGGCATTCAGATGAGAAACTTCTCGCTGATCCCCGCGGATGTCAAACCCGCTGAACCTGCCGCCGCTCCGGCCCCTGCCGTTGAGCCGGTCAAGGCCGCGGTCCCCGTTGCCGAGCCTGCGGCTCCTGCTCCCGCCGCTTCTGAAGAAGCCGGAGAAGCTGAATTGGAAGAGCCTGCTGACGCGGCTCCCGCGCAGTAAGCTTTCCCGGTAACCATTCCAAAGCTTTTCAGAAACGCATCAAACTCCCCCAAAAATCTTCCGATAGAATTTTTCCGCCATGTCAGGGCACACTCCGGACGGCATGGATTTTCCAAAGCAAAGTTTTTTTAAGAAGGTCAGGCCTTAAGCTTTAACAGCGGGGAACTTCTCGAGGTAGGCTTTCTTGATATCTTCGCGGTTGTGAAACACTTCCTGAAGGGCTTCAGGGTTCTTTTCATTCAGCTTCAGATAAATCTCCAGCGCCTTGTCCTTGTCCCCCTGCAGCCAGTAGGACCAGGCCAGATGGCGGAGCGCCTTGGGATGCCCCGGGTAAATCTCCAGGGCTTTCTGGGCAAAATAAATACGGTTCACATAGCGGCTGCCGAAATACGGCACCATCTTGATGTCCGCGGCAAAAATAAGGTCCGGGTTCACGCCCAGCTCTTTTGAAATTTCTTCAAATCCCCGTTCCTTGTCAAAGCGCCATTTGGCCTTGGGCAGGATCCACTCACGGTCCGCGATTTCCTGCACCAGCGCGCGCGCCAGCAGCGAATGTCCCCGCACCGACATATGCACATTGTCCTCAATGACCGGATTGCCCAGAATTCCGCCCGGAGCTTCAGAGATCAGGGCCTTTTCAGTATCCAGCACCGGCACCTGGTCCTTGGCCTGAAGCTGGTCAAAAATGTCCAGAATGTCCCTGCTTGCGCGCACCTTGATGGCGTCATAGTCGCGCGCCGCCTCAAACAGGGTCTTGGCCTTCCCCAGCTCACCCTGTTTGAAATAAAGAGAACCCATGCGGAAATTCAGGTCCGCGTAAGTGTCGTCAATCTGATAAGCCTTGTTGTAAAAAAGAAGCGCGTCGGAGTTGCGGCCCACGGCCTCGGCTTTCTTGCCGTTCTCGTAATTCTCTTCCCACACCTTCAGGTCTTCCGGCTTGATCTCCTTCATATGCAGAGACATGAAAGGCGAAAAATCCTTCAGATTGCCCGCAGGCTTGCAGAAAATGACCTTGATGCCCTTTTTGCGGGCCAGCCGCGCGATTTTTTCAGCGTCCTGCCTGAAGAAATCAATGTTTTCCTGGTAAGCGGGCGTATTGTTGGGGACCGCGTTTTCCGGCCCAATGCCCCAGGGCATGGTCTCAATAATTTTATATTCAATGCTGTCTTCTTCAGGATCTTCCTTTTTGGTTTTATACCGGACGCCCACGGCAAGGCGGTACATGGCGGAATAAAGCCTGCTTTGCCGCATAAGTTTTTTCCAGAAATAGCTGACCTTGCGTTCTTTGGCCAGGACCTGGTCCTTGCGGTTGCCCGGCAAAAACTGGTTATGGCCCAGATAAAAAATGGCCAGATCCGGACGATAGCCCGCAGTGTCATGAAAAGCCTGGTAAACCACATGCGGGCCGGACCCCATGCGGCTGAAGTTCACCACGCGGACTTTCTGGTCCGCGGGAAGAAAATCCTTGAGATAAACTTCCAGCCAGCGCGCGGGGTTGGAAGTCGGTCCATAGTGGGAACCGTGCATGCTGGACTCGCCATAGGTAAAAATCCGGAACTCCCCATTGGGCTTGTATGGGGAAAGTTTGCTTTTGACCACAACGCCTTCGTAATAGCGCGGCGCGCCCTGCGGAAAACCAACAACCCAGCAGGCGCCTTCAAGAAAAAGAAGGAAGACGAGCGTGGAAGCAAGACTCTGGGCAATGGAAACAAGAAAGCGTTTCATAAGATGAAGTTCAATATAGCGGTTTCGGCTTTTTTTGCAAGCATGGAAATCCTCCGGCTTCCGGCAGGCACGCGGGGCAAAACATAACCCTTTCAAGCGCGTAAAGTTTTCATATAATACAAAGCTTATGGAACCGGAAATCCAGCTTCTTCAGTTCATCATCTGCAAGGAATTCAAGCAGGGCCCCAACGACTGCTACAACGCGGAGCTGGTGCACAGCAACCTGTACGTTCCCAAATTCCCCCATTACTTTGACAAGACTTTTGCCGTGACCTGCTGGCGCAAGGACAAGAAATTCCACAAAGAAGTCATCGAATACTCCACCGACTACGGCGCTTCCGTCAAAAGCCCGCACATGGACATTGAGCCTGTGACCAACAGCGTGTTCTTCCGCTGGCACAAACACCAGTTCCCCGCGGACTTTGCCATTGAAAAACCCACCCTGCTGAGCGTCAAAGTGGTGCTGGACTGGAAGACGATGTTTGAGTCCTACATCATGATTGAACAGCACCCCTGAGCTGTCCACGCCGGGCGGCGTACCTGAAACTATCCCTGAAGGCTCTGCGCGTGCTTGTAAAGGGCCTTGGCCAGGCTTTCCGCGGCCTTTACGAGGGAATCCTTGGCCGCCTGAGGGTAAGTGCCCTTGACCTGCGTCAGCGCGGCCCCGTCAATCTTCTCCCGAAAAATTTCATATCCGGTCTGAGTGTCGTAGAGCGCGAAAACCGCCTCGGTCACGCCCTCCGCCATACCCACATTGTCCGCCACGCTGGCCGCGTTCACCACCAGCGCGGGCACCACGGCCAGATGCGAATGCTGGTGCTGGGTCCCGTAAAAATGTTCCAGCTCGCCTGTCAGAATATAACGCGCCCTGGTTTTTGAAAACGCCACCAGCAGTTCTTCAGGCCCGGGCTGAGAGGAAATTTTTTCTTCAACCGTTTTGACTTCAAAAAAACAATTGCTCTTCTCAATCGCGTTCCTGAACACATCAGAGACATCCTTCAGCACTTCACCGCCAAAATCCTGCTCTGAGGTGGTGTAATCGCCGATGCGCTGGTTCCAGACCCCCAGGTAAACACCCTTGGGCTTCTGGCCTGTCTTTTCATACTCCGGGCGTTTAGCAATGGCCAGCGTGGCCTGAATCGCGTCACCGCACCTCAGCACATCCGCCTGCGCCACAGCCGCGTCCTTGAGAGAGACTTTCTCCGCCTTGACCGACCAGCCCGCAAATAAAAAAAGCCCGGCCGCGGCCAGGGCCGCGAAACGGGCTGAATAAAAACTTGTTTTGATCATGCGTGAGAAATGCACGAAAGGTATTGTAGTTTTAAATCAAGGGCGAGTCCAGACGAAATCCGCTTCAAAACCTGCGTTTACCGGACAAACACCGGTTCTTTAATCGATCTGCTGAGCCTGCAGGAACATTGATTTTTCAAGAGCAACGAAAAAATCCTGGTAGGGTTCAGGCGTGATCACCGCCCGCAGGCCGTACTGCGCATTTGCGCGGACCGTCATCTGCTTCTCACCTTTCGGTCTCACGGTAACGGTCATTTTAATGGCAACATTTCTGGAAAACTTTGTTCCCGTAACAGACCCCAGGACCAAATCCGCGTTTTCCACCAGGAAGTCGAGGTCCTGCAAAGTGGCGATGACTGCGCGCATGGTCTTTTCCTTGTCCGTGGTATCAAACTGACGGGACTGGATACTGCGGAGCTGGACCTGGCTCTGGTCTGTTTCTAAAACCTGGCGAGGGGTCGTGGTTGCGCAGCCCGCAAGAAAAACAACAAAAACAACCGGCACAAAAATTCCGCGGACCATCCTCATATTTTTTGCTCCTCCAGAAACACAGACTTGGATAACTTGTCAAAAAAATCAACGTAAAGATCTTCCTGCTGCAGCGTCTCGATCCGGGACAAATTCCCCGACATGGTCCAGACCATACGCTGAAAACTGACCCGCACAAGAACCTTGCTCGCATCCGCGCTTTTTTGAGAAACTACGCTGGCCCGGATTTTCTGCTGCTTCTCAACATCATTGTAGTAGTTGTAGGAACTGCTTCCCCCAGCAGCCGCAAGAGCGGTTAAAAGCGTTGCCGCCACCAATTGGCCGCCATTATCAACATCCCGGTCCTTGGAGGCAAAAATCACCCCAAGCTTGGACTCCCCCTTATCAATCGTAAAACCTATATCCTGCAATACGGCCGTGCAGGCAGAGAGGATTTTTTCTTCGTCCGTGGTGTTGTATTGGCGGGTTTGCTGCTGACGCTTCGAAAGGCTGTCAACCGGCAGCTTCAAAATATCAACAGGGATGGTCATGCAGCTGGCAAGAAAAAAACAGAGAGTCCCGGCCCCGGCTATTTTTTTTAAGCGCGAAAAATCAAAACTTTGAGGAATGATAGGCAAAATCGCGGACCTTTCCTTCTGCGTCAAATTTCACGACCACGGTAAGGGTCCGTTGCTGCGTTGAAACCGCGCCCGCATCCCGGGAAGCTCCGATCAAAATCAAAGTCCCATACCCGGAGCTTTGCGAATAAGTCACATCCGAAGCAACCTTGTCATAAACCCACACCTCGCGGCGTTCTTCATCCGTGGTGACCATATTGGGAGAACCCAGCACCTGCACAACACTTGCCGAAGGCATCCCCACCCGGATTTCTCTTTGCACCGTTCCAACGCTGAGCCTGTCAGCCTGATCATCCTGCACCTTGGCCCGGTGGTTGGACGCTGACATACAACCCGACAAAGCAAGCAACATCAGAACATTTGAAATGACCTTTTTCATAAACTCCTCCGTGAATAACAATGACGCTTTTTTAATCCGCCGCGCAAAAATCCTGCATTAATTTTAATCCTGAAATCCTGTTTAAATATTATGCCAAACCGTATTTTAGTTTCAAAAATCCGGCGCGTCTATTTAATATTTCAACTACCTCTAACCTTAAAAACCAAGTCCTCCATGCGACAATGCCCCCTGATCCCATCTATGAGTTTTCTGACTTCTTCAATACCACAGAGCGGCGGAAACTCTGCTGTGGCCGAGACAAAATCAGTTACCGCATTCCTTACATTTGAAATGCTAGAAAGATTCAAGGCCATTTCATGTACCCTTGTACGAGCTAGCTGAAAAGAAAGAAAAGAAGCTTTTTGGAAAAAAAGAAAGTCCTCGATTTGCTCTAAAAAAACTTTAAGTCGCAACTGCTCTTCTGCAGAAAAATACAATCTTTTCCCCATAACCCCTTCTCCTTTTGAATTTGGAATGGCTTTAAAATACTCCTGCCCGGAACGCATCCACAACGCAAAAGTGAAATATTTTTGGGCCAACATTATTAAAATGCGATTTAAAACTACTATTAGTAGTTTTTTTCACTAAAAACTTTAATAAAGTCAGGGGTGAAGTGGGTTTTCAGCTCAGAATTGTCCTGAGGGACAGACTTTTATCCTTTGTGGAACAGGGGCAGGCGGTCGAGGGAATTCCTGATTTTCTGGAGTGCCAAGGGGCGTTAACGCGCTCTTTCAGGAGTTTTTGGCGCGAAGTTTCTTGTAATAACCGAAAAGCGTAATACCGACCCAGCTGCCTTCAAGGATGATGAAACCCACCTGGCCGGTGACCAGGGCCGCGACCAGCAGAAGAAATCCGCCCAGAAAATTCAGGTGAAGGTAAGGCATGTCCTGTTCCTTGACGCGGCCCATTTGCAGGCCTACGTAACCGATCAGAATCAGAAGCGCGCCAAGGGTCGAGGCAATCTGGGAAAGCATCAGGCGCTCAGGCTTGCCTGCTGAAGATAAGGAACACCGACCCGGTGGCAGTAATCGCCAAAGCCTTCCTGCGGGGAAAGACGCTCTTTTTTATAGAGCTTCAGAAGAGGCAGGATTTTATCGCCCAGCTCTTTGAGCGGAATCTTTTCAGCATACACGACGTTCAGGCGGTCGCCGGTCAGGCTGCCGCCGACATAGATGTTGTAGGTGCCGACGGTCTTGCCAATGAATGAGATCTCCGCGTTATACGGACGCGCGCAGCCGTTCGGGCAGCCGGTCATACGGGCCATGATCCTCTGGCCGGAAAGCCCCAGGGCATCCATGTGCTTTTCAAGTTCGCCGATGACGTCCGGAAATACGCGTTCAGCTTCCGCGATGGCCAGGCCGCAGGTCGGCAGGGCCACGCAGGCCATGGCGTCTTTGCGGACATTGGAAACCGCGGCGGGAAGCGGAATTCCGTATGAAGTGAAAAACGCCTCGACTTCCGCTTTCTGGTTTTCAGTAAAACCCGAAAACAGGATGTCCTGCTGGGCGGTGACATAAATCACAGGCCGGTATTTTTCCACAAAAGCGCGCAGGCCGGACTTCATCCTGAAACTGCCCGAGTCCTTGATGCGGCCGTTCTGGATCGGAAGGCCGAAGAACCAGCGGCCATTCCCCTCATCATGCCAGCCCAGGTGGTTGTAAATGGTTTCCCATTTAACGGGATGCGGATCTTCGGTCTTTTTGCCGAATCTCTTTTCAACTTCTTCGCGGAATTTCACAAGCCCCATGCGGTCCATGGTGTATTTCAGGCGCGCGGTCTTGCGGTCTTCGCGGTTTCCGAAATCACGCTGGGTCAAAACCACGGCTTCGCAGATTTTGACCAGGTCTTCCGGCTTCACAAAGCAAAGAGGAGTGCCAAGCCTCGGATAAGTCGTTTTAACGCCGTGCGTGGTGCCGAACCCCCCGCCCGCAAGGATCGTAAAGCCTTCGATTTTTTCATTTTTGATTTCAGGCACGATCCCAAGGTCGTTGGAATAAACGTCCACGCAGTTGTCATTGGGAAACGCGATCGCGATCTTGAATTTGCGCGGCAGATAAACCTTGCCGTAAATCGGCTCGACTTCTTCGGGTTTTTTGGTTTCAAGGCCCTGGACTTTTTCACCGTCCAGCCAGATTTCTTCATAAGCGCCGCTTTTGGAAAGAAAGTGATTGGAAATTTTTTGGGCGTAATCCAGAAGCCCGTACCGGGTGCGGTCGTGAAAAGGCGCGGGGCAAAGCAGGACGTTGCGCACATTGTCTCCGCACGCGCCAAGCGTGGTGGACTGCGCCTTGTGCACGGCCTGCATGAAGGCCTTGAAATTCACCTTCTTGATGGAATAAAACTGGAAGGTCTGGCGGGTCGTGGCGCGCAGCGTTCCATTGCCGAACTTGTCGGCGATTTCATCAAACTGGATATACTGCTCGGGAGTCATTTTCCCGCCCGTGGTCCTGAGGCGGGCCATCATGCCGTAGGCGGGTTCTTTTTTTTCAGCCAGCAGCTTGGCGCGCAGGTCGCGGTCATCCTGCTCATAGGTGCCGTGAGACTTCAGCAGCATGTTGTCTTCCTTGCTGAAGTGAGTCGTGTCCTTTTTCAGTTCCTCGGCAATGGTGCCGCGAAGGTACAGGCTCTTCTCTTTGGCAACTTCGTTAGGGGTCGGTCTTCCGGGCTCAGGCATAGAAAAAGGATTTTATCAAAAACGAGGGGGTTTATCGAGGAAAAGCTTCCCTGACGCCGCCGTCCACAGTCAGCACACAGCCCGTGGTTTTGCCGGATTCAGGGCTGATCAGAAACGCCGCGGCTTCCGCCACATCTTCAGGCAGCACAGGGGTTTTCATCAGGTTCCGGTTCTGGTAAAAAGCGGAAAGCCGGGACGCTGAGATTCCATAGCTTTTGGCGCGGCCAGGCCCGATTTTTTCCCATAGCCCGGAGTCTTCAAAAACACCGTCGGGGTTGATCATATTGACGCGGATGCCTTCCCCGCCGTTTTCAATGGCCAGCACGCGCGCCAGCTGGGCCTGGGCCGCCTTGGCCGCGCTGTACGCGCCAAAATCCTTGCCCGGGGCCGGCACATTCTTGGTCACTACAAACACGATCGAACCGCCAAGCCCCTGGCGCTTCATAATCTTGACCGCTTCTTTGGCCACCAGCAAATGGCCCGTGGCATTCACGGCCAGGCTCTTTTCCCAGTCATGAAGGTTCAAATCTTCCAGCGGAGAAACGTGCGCGATGCCCGCGTTTGAAACCACGAAATCCAGCCCCCCCAGCGTCAGCACCAGTTCTTCAAAAGCATGGCGCACGCTTTCAGGCCGGGTCACGTCCAGCTCAAGGGCAAAAGCTTTTCCGGTTTTCGCGGTCTTGTTGATTTCTTCCGCGGCCTTGAGCGCGGAGTCGCGGTTGATGTCTGTGACATAAACATGAGCGCCTTCCCTGGCCAGTTTCGCGGCAATGGCTTTGCCAATGCCCCGGCCCGCGCCCGTCACCAGGCCGATACGGCGGGAGAAACGCGCTTCCGGCGGGGCCAGTGAAAGCTTGTAAAGCTCCATGGGCCAGTAATCCATTTCAAAAGCGAGCTTTTCAGAAAGTGATTCGTAAGTGTCCAGCGAAGACGCGTTTTTCATGACCGAAACCGAATGCTCGTAGATTTCGGAAATAATCTTCGCGTTCTTCAGGTCAGAAGACGCGGCCGCCGTGCCAATGCCCGGCAAAAGAATGACTTTGGGGTAAGGGTCGCGGACTTTGCGGTGCGCTTCAGGAAGAAGGTTTTTATATTTTTCAAAATAGCGGCGATGCCCCGCGGTGTAAGCCTGGATCTGCTTTTGAATCGAAGCGGCCGCGAGCTTTCCTTTGGCGTCCGGCATGGCGTAAAGAGGGATGCGGCGCGTGCGCAGCATGTGGTCCGGCGTGGCCGGGCCCACCTGAGAGATATCCGCGGTATCACGGGCATTCACAAACTCCATGGCCTCGGGCGAATCATTGACGGTCAAAATGACCCGGTTTTCCCGGCTCAGTTCTCCGCGCATGACCGGAAGGTTTTCAAAAAGCCAGGCGCGCTTTTCCTGCTGGGCCAGGGATTTGTACTTCGGAGCGCTCCACTGGCGTTTTCTGCGCGCGGCCGCCAGATAAAGCTCCGCGCGTGTGACCATTTCAATGGTCAGCGAGTAGCTGGTCTTGGGGTCCTGCGCCCAGGTAATCAAACCGTGTTTTTCAAGAATCAAACCTTTGGCGTTCGGATTTTTCTTGTACGCCTCGCCCACCCACTTGGCCAGCGTAAAGCCGGGCTTCACATACGGGACCCAGAGAAGCTCATTTCCAAAAACTTTTTTCGCGATCTTTTCGCAGTTCTCGGTGTTGGTGATGGCCAGGATGGCGTCGGCATGCGTGTGGTCGATGTCTTTTTTATCCACGAAAGCGTGAAGCAGGACTTCAATGGAAGGCCGCGGCGCCTTGGGTTCCAGCAGGCAGCGGGAAACATAATCCACCATTTCCTCGTCCGTCATGCGGTCTTTTTTGAAGGCTTCCTGCAAATCCTCGATTAAAACCGGAGGATAATCGCGGCGGGTTGAAGTCTTGAGGTCTGAGCCGCTGCCCTTGATGCACAGCACATGGCGCTTGCGGCCGCGATGGTCCATCCATTCGGTCTTGGTGGAGGTATTGCCGCCGCCCCACACACACAGGTCCGCGGACTGGCCGATCAAACGGGAACGGTAGACAAGGAGGTCCAGATCGTCCTTGCACTTGGCGGCTTCCTTGTCATTCCAGAGATTTTTCATAGGGCGGGTATCTTAACATAGCGGTACCGGTTCTAAAAGTATCGGATTAGAACCGGTACCCGGGAAGTTCAGGACGGCTGAATGATATCGTTCTCCAGCCAGGAGTATTTGGACTCCAGCGTGTTCTTCGCGATCTTGTAGGCAAAAGCGTCGCTGTTGATAAAAAGATGCCGGAAGTCCTTTTCGATGCGGCCTCTGGCCTGACGGCAGAAAAGATCCGCAAGCTCCACAGGGCCTTTATCAGAAGGATTCTGCTGCACCTTGTAAATGGCATGCGCGCAGGTCGCGGCCATGGCGAAAAGGTCGGTCCCCACATTGACCAGACGGCTCATGAGCTGCTGTTTGGATTCCAGGCCCTGCTGGTAAATCATCATGGAATGAAAAAGCGAGCGCGCCAGACGGTGCGCGGTCTTGCCCGCGAATTTCATGTGGCCTTTGAGTTGCGCCGGAATTTCCACGCCGGCCGGAAGCTGATTGCCGTAGAAAAACTGCTTGGGATACCAGCCCGCGTAAAACGCGAAGGAAGAACCCATGGTGCTGAAGCGTTTCCCGATCGGGGTCCTGGGCGAGACAATGGGCATGATGCGCCGCACATGAGAGTCCATGGCTTCGCGCGCGATAAAGAGCCTCATGATCTGGCTGGTGCCTTCAATGATGGTGTTGATACGGGCGTCGCGCATGACACGCTCCACGGAATGGCCTTTTTCTCCGCGGGCCTTGAGCGAAGGTCCGGTTTCATAACCCCGCCCGCCGCGGATCTGGACCGTACCGTCCACAATATGCCAGCTGGCTTCCGTGCAGGAAAGCTTGGCCATGGCGGCTTCAAGGCGGATATCGTTTTTCTTGTCATCCGCCATCTGGGAAGTCAGGTAAGTCACGGAATCCATGGCAAAAACAGTCGCGGCCATGGAAGCAATCTTGCTGGCCACGGCTTCATGCTTGCCAACCACGCTGCCCCACTGTGTGCGCTCATTGGCCCATACGCGCGCGACTTTCAGGCACCATTTGGAGGCTCCGGTCACGGCCGCGGGCATGGTCAAACGGCCGGTGTTCAAAGTGGTCAGCGCCAGCTTCAGGCCTTTGCCTTCGCCCAGAAGAATATTTTCTTTGGGAACGCGCACATTATTGAAGCGCAGCAGCCCGTTCTGAATGCCTTTCAGTCCCATGAAGGAGCAGCGGTGCACAACTTCCACGCCCTGCATTTCCTTGCGGTCCACGATAAAGGCCGTGATCTGCTGTTTTTCGCGGCCGTTCACGGTTTTGGAAGGCGTCTGCGCCATGACCACAAGCAGTTCCGCCACCGGGCCGTTAGTGCACCACAATTTATCGCCGTTGATGATGTAGGATTTTCCGTCTTCGGAAGGCACTGCCTTGGTTTTCATGCGGGCCGGGTCACTGCCGACTTCAGGCTCGGTCAGGGCAAATGCGGAGATCGCGCCTGAAGCAAAGCGGGGCAGGTATTTTTTCTTCTGTTCCTCAGTGCCAAAAAGCATAAGGGGCTTGGGAACGCCGATGGACTGATGGGCGGAAAGCCATACCGCGGTGGAAGCGCAGTAGCTGGCCACAAGATGGCAGACGCGGTTGTAATTGACCTGGGTCAGGCCAAGCCCGCCGTACTCTTTAGGGATGCGCAGGGCAAAGCATTTCAGGTCCGCCAGCGCCTTGATGGCCGTCTGGGGAATTTCACCGGTGCGGTCCACTTCGTCGGGGTCAATGTGCTCGCGAAGCACGCTTTCCAGCCGGGCCAGGAAATCGTCGCCGATCTTCTTGTCTTCCGGGCTTTGGACCGGGAAAGGAAGGATCAGGTCCCAGCGCAGGCGGCCCTGGAAAAGCTCAGCCACGAAACTTGGCTGGTGCCAGTCCTCGCGCGAGTCCTCCGCGAGTTCAAGTGCCTTGAGCTTGCCTTCCCCCATTTTTTTAGCGTCCAGAATTTCCATAGAAGTGTCTCCGAAGGTTATAAAAGCGGTCAATCCAAGTATACTCTACAACTCATTTTACGGCCAGAGGAGGGGAAGTCTTTATTCGACCCGGCAGAGGAAGCCTTTGAGGTAGTCCCCTTCCGGATGGAAGATATTGATGGGATGGTCAAAGGCGTGGGAAGTCTTGGCAATGATCTGAAGCCCGCGCCGGGTGTCCTTGGCAGCGGAAAACAGGATCTGCTGGAAAAGCTGGGTATCGATATAGGAAGAACAGGAGGCGGTGTAAAGAAGGCCCCTGGGCGCCAGACGCTTCAGCGCGTACATATTGATGTCCTTGTACCCGCGCGAAGCCTGGTTGATGTGCTGCTTGTTTTTGCAGAACGCGGGAGGGTCGAGGATGATCATGTCAAATTCCTGGCGGCTGTCGCGCAGATACTGAAAAACGTCGGTCTTCAGAAAAGAGTGGTTTCCGCCCGCGAAACCGTTCATTTCAAAATTGACTTTGGCCGTGTTCAGCGCAGGCTCGGAAGAATCCACGCTCACGGTTTCCATGGCGCCGCCCGCGGCCGCGTAGACTGAAAATCCGCCGGTATAGGAAAAACAGTTCAGCACGCGCTTGGCCGCGGCCATGGACCCGATCAGCTTCCGGTTTTCGCGCTGGTCCAGGAAAAACCCGGTTTTCTGGCCCTGATGGATATCGACCACAAAGCGCAGGCCGTGTTCATGGATCTCCACATAATCAGGCGGCGCTTCCCCGTAAAGCTTGCCGATACGCTCCGGCAGGCCTTCCCACTCCCGGGATTCCTTGTCGTCCTTTTCAAAAATGCCGCGCACTTCAAGCTCAGTCTTCAAAATGGAAACAATCGTGTCTTTCCATTTCTCGATTCCAAGCGTCAAAAACTGTACCACCAGGAATTCGCCGTAGCGGTCCACGATCAAACCCGGAAGCCCGTCGCCTTCCGCGTGGATCAAACGGTAGGCATTGGTCTGTTCCGGAAGGAAAGTGTCGCGCAAGCGGATAGCGCTGACAATTTTTTTCTCAAAAAAAGATTTATTGATCTCGGATTCGTCAAACGTCAGCATGCGGATGGCGATCTGCGAGCGAGGGTTCAGATACCCTGTGCCGAGAAATTTCTCCTGTGAGGAAAAAACACGGACCAGGTCGCCGGCTTCAAAAGTATCTTCGATTTCGTCAATGGCGCCGGAAAAAACCCAGGGGTGAAAGCCTTCCAGGGGTTTTTCCTTGCCCGGCTTGAGGATGCAGCGGATGGTTTTCACGAAAAACGAAGCCTACAGGTGGACTTCAAGCTTGCGGTCTTTGAGGGCCTGAACAATATGGCGGATGGATTCGGCTTTGGACTTGGGGCATACCAGCAGCGCGTCATCGGTGTCCACGACCACGAAGTCATTCACGCCGATCATGGCCACCAGCCGCTTGCCGGATTTCACAATATTGTTTTTGCTTTCCAGAAGCACGGCCTTGCCGCGGAT
>CAZIQJ010000009.1:16269-24693 GCA_964541285.1 uncultured bacterium
TATTTTTCCGCGGCTTCAAGCAGCGCGTCCGCGCGCCAGACAAACATGCCGCTGTTCCAGAGAAAATTTCCGCTCCTTAAAAAGCGCTGCGCTTTTTTCGCGTCCGGCTTTTCATGGAATTTTTTAAGCTTGTAGACATTCAGGCCTTTGGACTTGCCGTATTTCTTTCCCATCTCAAGGTAGCCGTAGCCGGTGTTGGCGAATGAAGGACGGATCCCGAAAGTCACAGGCAGTTTCGTTTTCTGCGCGGTTTCATAAGCAGCTTCGAGCGCCTTGCGAAAGAGCGGCTCGTTTTCAATGCGGTGGTCGGAAGGCAGGATAGCCACGACTGCGTCGCGGTCTTTCTGCCAGAAAAGCCCGGCGGCCAGTACGGCGCAGGGCGCGGTGTTGCGGCCAACAGGCTCTCCAATAATCTGGGAAGCCGGAAGTTTCAGAAGTTTACGGGCCTGACTTTCATGCTGGCGGTTGGTAATGACCAGAGCGCGGGACTTTGGAATAACGGGAGAAAGGCGGCTGAGCGTCTGCTCGATCAGGGTTTTTTTCCCGAAGATATTCAGGAACTGCTTGGGCTTGCGGCTGCGGCTTTCAGGCCAGAACCTCGTGCCTGAACCGCCCGCCATCATCAAAGCCCAGAACATTAGAGGCTTTGCCTTGCGTCCTGGATGGCTTTTTCAATCAGCGCGCGGATTTCAGCCAGTTTTTTCTCGCTCGTGGCTTCAAAGCGCGTGACCAGAACCGGCTGTGTGTTGGAGGCGCGGACAAGGCCCCAGCCGTCTTCAAATTCCACGCGCGCGCCGTCAATATCCACCACTTTATATCTGGCTTTGAGCGCCTGCGTGGCTTTTTTAATGACTTCAAACTTGATTTCATCCGGGCATTCAATGCGGATTTCAGCAGTCGAGAAAGTGCTGGGAACATCCTTCAGAAGTTCGGGAATGCTTTTCTTTTCCTGGTCAAGGATTTCCAGCGTGCGGCAGGCCGCGTAAATCCCGCTGTCAAAACCAAACCAGCGGTGCTTGAAAAACATGTGCCCGCTCATTTCCCCGGCCAGAAGAGCGCCTTCTTCCTTCATCTTGCTTTTAATCAGGGAGTGGCCTGTTTTCCACATGATCCCCTTGCCGCCATGCGCTTCAATGTCCTTGAAAAGAATGTTGGAGCATTTAACGTCGCCGATGATGGTCGCGCCGGGATTGTCTTTTAAAATGCTGCGGGAGAAAAGAATCATGAGCTTGTCGCCGGGGATGATATTGCCAAGATGGTCAATGACACCCACGCGGTCGCCGTCGCCGTCAAAAGCCAGGCCGATATCCGCCTTGTTTTTTTTGACCGCCTCAATGCATTCATGGAGGTTTTCAGGTTCGCTGGGATCGGCCGGATGGTTCGGGAAGCGGCCGTCGAGCTCCGTGTAGAGCTTGATGACCTGATGGCCGAATTTATCAAGCAGGGCGGGCGCCACAAGGCCGGTCATGCCGTTACCGCAATCCACCACCACTTTGAGCTTGCGGGTGAACTTGAAACACTTGAAGAGGTAATCAAAGTAATCCGGAATGATTTCACGCGTGGTCAGCTTGCCGCTGCCGTTCACGAAATCCTTTTGCTGGATCATGTTTTTCAGTTCCTGGATCTGCGCGCCGTGCAGGCTGTCTGTTCCAATGCACATCTTCAGCCCGTTCTGGTCCGGAGGATTGTGCGAACCCGTGATCATGATGCCGCCGTCGGAAGCCAGGTAATAAATGGCGAAATAAAGCGCGGCCGTGGTGGTCAGGCCAAGGTCCGTGACATGAAGCCCCGTGGAAAGAATGCCCTTCAGAAGGTTTTCATGAATTCGCGGGGAGCTGACGCGGACGTCGCGGCCAATGCAGACTGAGTATTTTTTCTTGCGGCGCAGGTAGGTGCCGTAAGCTTTTCCGATGTTTAAAATGACATCGCTTGTCAGGTCGCGCTCGGCGACACCGCGGATGTCATATTCACGGAAGATATGCTGAGGAAGTATCAGGTTTTCAGTGGTCATATGTTTTATCGTCAGGTTTCCAAGACATGCCAGTCTTATTTACTATCCGGGGGCCTGACGGCTCCCGGATAGTAAAAAACATGCGAGCGAGAGGACTTGGTTCCTCAGCCTTTGGCCTCGGTAACCGCCCGCCTGCAAAAACGTGACGTTAGTCACGTTTTAAATCGCAGGCTCCCTTCAAGCCCTCGCACCCGAATCACTGATGCTTTTTTGCTGCGGGCATCATTCTGCTTAAAAATCAAAACATGCGAGCGAGAGGACTTGAACCTCCAACCCTTGCGGGACATGATCCTTAGTCATGCGCGTATGCCAATTCCGCCACGCTCGCATAAAATTTTTAACCGGCAGCCCCCAAACATAAGGGAGCCTTTAAAAAGGAAGGGGTATTTTAGCAAAAACCCGCCAGAATGGTAGAGGAAGTTTTAGACCGGGGGTATGGCTTATTCCAGGGGCTTGAGGAGCTGCTTTCGTTCCTTTTCAAGGTCCGCATCGACCTTGGCCAGCTCAGCGTCAAGCAAACGGGTCTCTTCCACCAGGTTTTTGATCTCATCGTCGGAAAGCGAGACGTCCCGGCTTTCGCGAAGCGCCTTCTCATAGACCCGGCTGCCCAGCTGGGCGAACTTCTTGCTGACCCGGTGTTCCAGGCTGGCCTTTTCAATCAGGAGCTTGGTGACATGGGCCGCTTCTCCGGCTTTTTCAGAAACGACTTTCACGGATTTCTTCGCTGCCTCAAAAGCCTGGTTGATCGCTTTTTCAGTCTTTTCATACAGAGAGTTTTTGTCCATGCTCAGCTCCTTGGGCGGCCCACCACGTTTTCAGGACAGCCCGCAAAAAACCCGCGGATATTACCGATGGTCGTGTCCAGAATGCGTGTGACCGCTTCCTTTGAATAAAAAGCCATGTGCGGCGTGTAAATAACATTGTCTCTGTGCAGCAAAACCTGATTCTGAAGAACCATCCGCATCCCTGCGGCGGAGCCGGATTCTTCCGCGGCTTCCAGAAGCCTTCTCTCTTCCAGAATCATTTCCTCGCCCTCAAGAACATCCAGGCCGGCTCCGGACAAAATTCCCTTGTCCAGGGCCTGGACCAGAGCACCGGTTTCCACCAGGCCGCCTCGGGCCGTGTTCACCAGGATGGCTCCCCGCTTTATTTTGCCAATATTCGACTTGTTCAGCAAGTGGTGTGTTGCCTTCATATAAGGAACATGCAGCGAAAGAATGTCCGACTGGGCAAGCAGGTCATCAAAAGAAACATACCGGAACCCCAGGCTTTCGGCCTGCGCCGCGTTCTGGCGGACATCAAAAGCCAGCACATTCAGCCCAAAGCCTTTTGCCATGCGGATCACATGCAGCCCGATATTTCCGGTGCCGATCACGCCCAGTGTTTTTCCATTGAGGTCAAAACCCATAAGGCCGTCGAGCGAAAAATCATTGTCACGGGTGCGGAAGTAGGCTTTGCGGAGCTTTCTTGAAAGCGAAAGAATGAGAGCAAATGTATGCTCCGCTACGGTGTTTTCACCGTAGGTAGGAACATTGCAGACTGATATTCCCCTTTCAGCCGCGGCCGCGAGATCAATGTGGTCAAAACCCGTGGAGCGGGTCACGATAACTTTGAGGTCAGGGAAAAGCTCCAGCTCCCTTTTTCCCGCTCGGGAATTGACAAAACAGGAAAGGGCCGTGATTCCGGGCTGCGGCTCGATCAGGTCCTGAACGGTGCGGGGGTCAAACAGCAGATCAAAATCTTTAAGATGCGCGGCCAGATGATTGGCCTGCCACGTTTCAATGATTTCCGCAAAAAATATTTTATTCTTCATGACTGCTCCATTATAAAAGCCCGGCAGGCCTGCTGGCCAGCCCAATCTGATGGCCGGGCCGGATTTTTTGAAAAAACCGGCCGGTCTTGCGGGGAATTATGCTGAAGATGGGGCTTTTTACTTCGAGGAACCCTTCCCGCCTTCAGATTTGATGTATGCCGTCAGGTCAATCAGCTGGCGCACCGTCATGCCTTCAGAAAAATCCCCCATCAGCGAAAGCCCGCTTTTTTCATCTTCACCGTTGGAGTTAAGCGCGATGGTGTGAGAAGGCGAAACAATGGAATTGGCAATCCATCCAGAAGCATACCCTGCCTGTTTTTTACCAATCACCGGCCCCGGCTTTTGCACCGAAGGAGCGGGAAAAGCGGTTTCATTTTCAACCTGATGGCAGATATAGCATTTCAGATCCGAATAAGTTTTCTTGCCCGCCTCCACGTTTCCTTTGGGAAGAAAGAACGCCCGCGCCGGCTCCATGTTTTCATCCCGGTTTGCGAAGCAGACCCCGCCGGAAGCCATCAAAAAAAACAGCAGCAAACCCGCCTTGATTTTCATAGTGCCTCCTAAGAAGACAGCATCCCGCATTCGGGATGGCTCCGGTAAACAATGGCGGTCAGTTCCTCCGCGAGCTTTTCATGCATACGTTCTTCACGCACCAGCTGTTTCAGATGCTCCAGAATCAGCTTCTCGTCAGGGAACTCCAGGAGACACAGGTCCAGAATCTCCTGGTATTTCCAGGCCGCCCGTTCCTCGGCTCTTTTCATTTTCTGAAACCGCAGCGTCCAAAGGGTTTTCAGAAATTCATTCCTGAAACTGGGGCCCAGGTCCTCTCTCCTGATGTAGGGGAATTCCAACCCCCGGTTGTTTTTACGCGGCTTATTCCTCATAAATTTTCTTTCTGAGCTCGCAGACGATTTCCTCGAGCATCTTTTTATGCCGAAGGCTGTCCTGTGAAAGTTTTTCAAGAATAGAGGCTACGCTTTTTCTGTCTTTCTCTGAAAAAAAACGGAGGTCTTCTTCGCTTTGGTAAAAAGTCGAAAAGAGGCTGATGCTGATGTCCTCTTCCTCTATTTCGCCGAGAAGCGTTCTCATAATCCCTAAAATTTCCTCTTTATTCACAAATCACCTTTGACACTCAGGGTCATTCGCGGCGGTTTAATGCGAATTTCCGCAGCACCCTCCTTCTTTCTTCCCGTCCTTGCTGCACTTTGACTGCCCGCAGGGTTTCTTGAGGCTCAAAAAAAGCGCGCCCGCGGAAAGCATGCCGAACACAGCAACCAGCCCGGCGCTGGCCATAACAGGGATTTCATAACCTCCAACCACCAGCGTCACGCCTGAAACAGCACGCAAAAAATGAACAACGGCCCCCATCGCGAAAAAACCGGAAAGCCAGACAGCCGGGCAAAACTTATCTTTGCTCATGCAAATACTCCTTCAGCCGAAAACCGGCGTCTATTTTCTCCTGACTGAAAAATCACCCACAATGGCGTTAGAAACGAGCATAAAGTCGACTGTGCTTATTTTGACAGTTTCCGTGTGGCTCCCGGCATTGAAATAAACATCTTCACTTTCAGCCAGACTCTGGTCTCCATAACAGGTCAACCCGTACATTTTTCCGAATGGCGGCATGGCGCCTGCCTCGCAGTCCGGAAACAGGTCTTTAAACTCCGCCTCCTCTTCGATGCGGACATCCTGCGTTCCCACGGCAGTACTCAATTTAAAAAGATCCACGATCCTGTCGCCCGGAATCACCACCATGGAATCCCGTCCTCTTATTTTAACCATGATGACCTTTGCCAGTTTTTTACCAGAAACATGCTGGACTTCAGCAGTCTCAAGCGCCGTGACCGCCCGCGGATGCTTCTGGATTTCATAATTCACCTTGTTTTTTTTAAGAAATTTTTCAAGCCTCTCCGGCAATCCCATCTTAATAACCCCCGATTTTTTATCTGCTTTTAAAAGCAGGTCCTGGTCCTCTCCCCCAATCTGCAATGCATCTGCCCAGCCGCCTGTTTCGGGCGGACAACTTCGACTGTGCAATGAGCTCTTGCCGCGACGGCGGAAGAAACGCTGCCCATAAAAAAACGCTCAATCATGTTAAGCCCTCGGGCGCCGACAAAAATACAATCAGCACCCCACCGGGCCGCTTCCTGAAGCACAAGCTTCTTAGGATCTCCCTCCCGGATCAGCGATGAAACCGCCAATCCTGTTTTTTTAAGTTTCCCTTCAAAATCCCGGACCATCCTTCGCACCCACTCTTTTTCCTTACGGTCCTGCTTTTTGATCCACTTTTCGGTCCCGAAACCAGGAGCCGCGGCCGTTGTCGACATCCTCATATCAACGCCGGTGATGACATGGGCCGCGCAGCCCTTTTTCCATGACCGGGCGGCAACCTCATTCACCGCAAGCTCACTGTCCACAGAGCCGTCAACCCCGATCACGAGTCTGGCCGGAGAACTCACCTCCTGGGGATCTCCGTGAACAATCCGGACCGAACAAGGCGCCTCGGCAACCACTTTCTGGGCCACACTGCCCAGAAAAAACCGGGTAAGCGGCGGCTGATTGTGCGACCCGACAACGACCAGGTCAGCGCTGCATTCAATGGCTTTTTTGACAATGCCCCAGGCGGGAGAATCCGCAAAAGCCTCGGCCCGGACCGTCCATGAAGGAAACGCGCCGCGGATGCGGGCGGCCGCCTGGGAAGCTGTTGTATGAGCAATCCGGACTTGCGCCTTGATTGTTTTCAAAGCTGTTTTCCTGGCCGCCTCCACATAAATCAGCGTGGATGAAGGCAGAGGAATTTCCGCGTACCCCGCATCCGGAATGACAAAAGCATCCACCACCGTGACGACCGTGGCTTCCACATTCTTTGGCAGTCCGGCGCGCCTCAAATCATTCAGAATCCTGGCAAAAGAACTCAAGCCATCATAAGCGATTAAAATTTTCATTTTGGTTTTCATGGGAAGCTCCTTTCCTTTCCAATGCCGCTCTCTGCACCTGAATGACGGCCCCCGCAAACCTGCCGGAATTGGGCTGTAGTCAAACCTGCCTCTTCCCGCCTGCGTCCGCCAAGCTGCTGCTTCCTGAAGCAAATATCTTTTTTTCAATAAGAACAAAGACAGACCGCGCGATTTCTTCCATGCCCACTTCGCCCGTGTTCCAGACCGCGTGATATAAAAGGGGGTCATCGATATCGCGGTGAAAGTAAGTCTTCATGAGCCGGGCGCGCGACCGGTCCTGTTCCAGGACAAACTCTTTGGCTTTTTTGTGCGTGAGACCGAGAAGGTCTTCCATTCTTTTGATGCGCGCTTCCAGAGGGGCCACAAGGCGGATATGGATCCCGAGCGGCAGGTCCCGGGTCAGGCACACGCCGCCTCGCCCGACAAGGACGACTTTGCCGAATACGGCCAGACTGCGGATGAGCTGAAAAATTTTTCTGTTTACGACATCCTGAGGGGCCGTTCCAACAATGATCTCTTCCATCATGTCTTCAATGCGGGAACGGTATTCAAGCCTGGAAAACAATTCAAAAGGAACTTTCAAACCGGATTCGTCTGAAATTTTCCGGCAAAGCTCCTGGTTAAATTTCTGCCATCCCTGAAACACGGGTCCGTGGTCACAGTGAAGCCTGGCGAGAATGGCCGCGGCAAGGCTGTTGCCGCCGGCTCCAGCCTGCCTTGAAATAGTCACGAAGGGGTAGCAGCCGTTCTGCCAATCCAGCCCGGAACGCTGCTTTTCCTCGTACGAAACGGCTTCCATAAACGACTGGATCTTCGCAAGTTCGCTCATGACCCGCCCCCTTTTTAGAATTTTTGCAGCTGCCTCGCCATCGCGGTTCTCTCAGCCGCACGCAGTTCCCTGCGGATGGACGCCTCGATGTGCCTTCGCTCAAACCCAACGTGGTGCCTCAAAAGCGAAACAAGACATATTCCAGACTCGTAAACTTTTCCGTCGGCCAGCTTCCCATCTCCCGCCGGGAGCTTCCGCACGCACGACATCAGCCGGCTTTCACTTCTCTTGATGTCTTCATGCTCGGTTTCCAGAAAATGAATGGCGGCCTCATGCCTTGGAACGTGGGATTTCAAAAACGGAAAAACCGCTTTTTCATGCAGTTTGCGGTGCTTTCTGACAACGGCATCAAGCTTGCGAAGAACCGCCCGGACGCGCTTGATATTTTTAGCCCTGAAAGCCCTGCCTTCATAACGCAAATGCGTTAATGCCTCGGACAGCTCTTCTGCACGGGTAAGTATTTCTTTTCTTTCGCAGTCAAAAATTTTTGAAATAGTAACCAATTTCCACCTCCGCCATTTTTGACAATTAAAAGATACAGGATTCAGCGGAAGGAAACTGTGACCTTTGTCACAGGCCGAGGGGGCGGCAAATCAGAGGAGCAGACTGCTACTGGAGGAGCTTTTCGAGGCCTTTTTTATCGAGGATGATAATCTGGTAAGGCTTCACATCAATCAGCTTTTTGCGCTTCAGGTCGGAAATCTGCCGGGCAATGGTCTCCCGGGCGGTGCCAAGGCGGCGCGCGATCTCTTCACGGGTCGACTGAATGAAAAGGGCGTCATTACTTTTGGGGGACTCCGCCTGCTTGTGCGCC
>CAZIQJ010000010.1:0-11367 GCA_964541285.1 uncultured bacterium
AACCTGCTTCCTATTCCGGCGCTGGACGGCGGGCATTTTCTTTTTCTTTTGATTGAAGGCGCCACGAGAAAACCTGTCAGCCTGAAGGTGCAGGAAAGGGCCACTCAGGTTGGTTTTTACCTTTTGCTCGGGCTGATGGTTTTTATCGTTTATAACGATATCGTGAACCTTGAAGTTATTGATAAAATAAAAAGCGTTTTCATCAAACAATAGAGAAGGAATTTTTGTCATGCGCTGGACCCAGACCCTCATCCCCACACTCCGCAACCTTCCCAAAGACGCTGAAGCCGCCAGCCACAAGCTGGCCCTGCGCTGCGGCCTGATCCGCCAGCTTTCTTCCGGCGTTTACAGCTACCTGCCGCTCGGGCTTCGTGTGCTGCACCGCGTCACGCGTATCATCCGCGAGGAAATGGCGCGCGCCAACGCTGAAGAAATTCTGATGCCCGCGCTGCATCCGGCCGAGCTGTGGAAAAAAACCGGGCGTTATGAAACTCTGGGTGAGGACAAGATTGCTTTTAAAAACCGCGCGGGGCACGAGTTTGTGCTTGGCCCCACGCACGAAGAAGTCGTGACCGAGCTGGTCGGCGGGTCCATCAAGTCCTTCCGCGACCTTCCTGTCACGGTTTATCAGATCCAGACCAAGTTTCGCGATGAAGCGCGTCCGCGTTTCGGCGTCATCCGCACCAAAGAGTTCATTATGAAAGACGCTTACAGCTTTGACCGGGATGAAGCCGGTCTGGACCGCAACTATCAGCTCATGGCTGAAGCCTACCGCCGCATTTTTACGCGCTGCGGCATCCGTTTTCATGTGGTGACCGCGGATCCGGGCATGATGGGCGGCAAGATGAGCCAGGAATTCATGGTGGAATGTCCGTACGGCGAAGACAAGGTCGCCATGGCGGAATCCGGCTACATGGCCAGCATGGACATTGCCCAGCGCGGCCAGCCGCATCTTTCAACTCCCGCGCCCCAGTCTTCCGCGCCGGAGGCTTTTGACACGCCCAACCTCCGCACCATCGACGAGCTTTGCCACCGTTTCAAGTTCAAGCCTTCGCAGATGGTCAAGACCATCATTTACATGCTGGATGAAAAGCCCGCTGCCGCGCTTGTGCCTGGAGACAGCGAAGTCAATGAGGGCAAGCTGCGCAAACTCGCGGGCGCGTCTTCAATCCGTCAGGCAACTTCAGAAGAAATCCGCCAGGCCACAAATGCTCCGGTGGGTTTTGCCGGGCCTGTCGGGCTTTCGATTCCGGTTTACGCGGACTGGGACATTTTAAACATGGCGGATTTCATGACCGGCGCCAATGAAAAAGACAAACATTTCAAAAACGTGAACACCGGCCGGGATTTTAAGATCACGGCTTCCGGCGATATCCGCTACGTTAAAGAAGGCGACGCGGCCGCCGACGGAAGCGGAAAACTGAAGCTGACCACCACCATGGAAGTCGGGCATATTTTCAAGCTCGGTACGCGCTACACCAAGGCGCTTGGCGTGGAGATCCTGGATGAAAAAGGCGAGCGCGTTCCCGTCATCATGGGCTGCTACGGTATCGGCGTTAACCGTATTCTTGCCGCGGCCATTGAAGAGCACCATGACGACAAGGGGATCTGCTGGCCCGCCGCGATTGCTCCTTTTGACGTGGAGCTGATCACGGTCAACCAGGCGGATGTCTCGACCCGTGAAGCCGCGGAAAAAATTTATGACAGCCTTGCGGCCGCGGGAAAAGAAGTTTTATATGACGACCGTGAAGAAAGAGCGGGCGTGAAATTCAATGACGCCGACCTTCTGGGAATTCCTGAGCAGATTATTGTGGGGGAAAGAAACCTTAAGGAAGACAAGATTGAATGGAAATGCCGTAAAACAGGACAGACCCGCTTGATCAGTTTTTCCGGATTTGTCAAAAATCCGGTTGTCCCGGCCCAGGCCTAGGACTTTCCGCCTTTTCGGGCGCTGACGGCGGTGACATTCGTCGACTGCATGACATAGACAGGATTGCCTTCCGCGTCCACTTCGCCTTCAACTTTCAGGACTTTTTTGAGGATCAGCTTCATTTTGAGGACCGTGCCGTCCTCAAGCAGGTATTCATTCCAGCGTTCGTTGGACTGATTGACTTCGATGGGAGTGGCCTCAACTTCGCGGCCGCCAAAATTGATCGTCACTTTATCTTCTGCCATGGTTCTCCTCGCGTTTCAACGCTGGCTAAATTGTACAGTCCTGGGCAGGCAAGATCAAACCTGATTTTGAAGAGTTTTTGAATGGAGCGGAAATCCCGCTTGATCGCCGCTCATTTCCGGGGTTAAATTGTTTTATGAAGAGTGTCTGGACCCGCAAAATCATTCATATCGATATGGACGCGTTTTTCGCGGCCGTGGAGCAGCGTGACCATCCTGAATACAGGGGCAAGCCTTTGATCGTGGGCGGAGACCCTTTTGGCCGCGGCGTGGTCAGCACCGCTTCCTATGAAGCGCGCAAGTTTGGCGTCAAATCCGCCATGCCTTCGGCGCAGGCCCGCAAGCTTTGCCCTCAGGGAATTTTCATTCGCCCCAGCTTTGAGAAATACCATACAGTTTCAAGGACCGTCATGGCGGTTTTGCGCCAGCATACGGAGCTGGTGGAACCGCTTTCCCTGGACGAGGCTTATCTGGACGTGACCCGCCACCGCTTTGGCCTTGAAGATCCGGTCATGATTGCTTCCATGATCAAGCAGAACATTCATGCCGTGACGCACTTGACCGCTTCGGCCGGTGTGGCGCCCAATCTTTTTCTGGCTAAAATCGCGTCTGATTTTAACAAACCGGACGGATTGACGGTCATCCTTCCTTCGGAAGTGGAAAACTTTCTGGAAAACCTTCCGGTGCGGAAAATTCCGGGCGTGGGGCCGGTGGGGGAAAAAGACCTGCATGCCGCGGGCATCAGGACCTGCGGAGAACTTTCGCTCAAGAGCAAAGCGTTTTTGCTTGAGCATTTCGGAAAATGGGGGCTCGCTCTTTATGAGCGCTCACGCGGGCGCGACGAGCGCCAGGTGGTCCCTGACGCGCCTGCCAAACAATACAGCGAGGAAGAGACTTTTCCGGCCGATATTCTGGACAAGCGCTTTCTCAAGGTAAAGCTCGAGGAATACGCCCGCAATATTTTTGAAGGGCTGAAAGAGCGCGGCCAGCGCGGCCGCACCGTGGTGCTGAAAGTGAAGTATCATGACTTTGAGCAGATCACGCGTTCGCGTACCCTGCCGCGTTTTCCCGCGGGTGTGGACGAAATTTATTCCGTCGCGCGGGAACTGCTGGAGGAAAAGACGGAAGCGGGCAAAAAACCGGTGCGGCTTCTTGGGCTTGGAATTTCCGGTCTGGTGGAGATGACGGAACTTTCTTCCTCGCCCCAGAAGGAACTTTTCGAACAGGCGGAGCTTTTTTGAAACTGAAACAGCTGATCCATTTTTTGACGGCAGGAATCCTGATGGCTTTCGCCTGGTCTTTACGCGGGCAATTCGGCCATCTTAAGGGCGCGCTTTTGCCCGGGGCCGCTGCCGCGGTGATCCTGGCGATGTGCATGGAAGAAGAGCACTGGCGCGAACGCTTCGGCAAGGCCGTGGTGCTGAGCGCCGTGGGCTTCGGGATCGGCGGGCATATCGGTTACGGCAGTTTTTTTGACTCCATTATCCAGTTTCCCGGTCTTCGGGAAGAATATTTTCATATTGCCTGCATCGGTGTTATCTGGGGAGCCATGGGCGGCACCATGCTGGGTTTTGGCTTTTCAGAAAAGCCGGTCAGCCGTTTTGACTGGTTTGTGCTCAGTTCCATCGGTGTTTTCTGGTTCCTGACGCTGCAGGTCTGGGAGCTTGAAAAGTGGGACCTGCTTTTATTCCTGTGCGGGCTTGTGGCCGTGCATTTTTACAATATTGTTTTCAAAAAATCGGAAATCATCGGAGCTTTCGCGGTCGCGGGCGGGTTCGCATGGGGGACAGCGTTTTTTATTTCCGCTTCCATTCTCGCGTTGGGCAGGCAGGGATTTTTGGGCGATTCCTGGCCCTGGTGGAATTTACGCGACCAGATCCTGGGGTTCATGGCCGGAACCTGTTTCTGGATGATTGCCGGGGCTTTTCAGCGCTTCCGTTTCCGCCGGAACCTGGCTGAAGACGTTCTTTTGTCCCAGCGCGTCGGTTTTCTGTGCTACACCGCCGTGATCCCCGCTTTTTACGCCGTGAACGCGTGTTTCCACTGGCTTTCAGTCAAGGACTCGACCATGGTGCTTCCTTTTGCCGTACTCATGGCGCTTGCGTTTGTGGCCACTCTGGTGACAGGCGTTTGTCTGAGAAATGAGCTTTTTCTCCGGCCGCGTTTTTCCAAGCTTCTGGCGGTCTCAACCCTTCTGGTTTTCGGTTATTGCTCGGTTCTGGCCGTAGGCAAGCAGATGTGGGTGCTTGGCTTTGATTCCTGGGAAGCCGCGTACGGCTTCTTTGTTTTTTTCTGGCTGACGCTCGCCGGCCTGCTGGTTTTATGCGTGCGCGACCTGAATCGTTTTCCGGATGTCTGAGGTCCGCGGGCGCGCAGCGTGAATACCTCCTTTCTTTTTGTTGAAATCTCCGCCGTCATTCTTTTTGTTCTGGGCCTGCGTGAGGCTTTTCGAAAAGGCCCTTCCCGTGTTTTTGAATTTCTGATGATTTTTTTCTACGGGTTCATGCTTGAAGTCCTGGACATGTATTTTTTTAAAAGTTACCACTACTCTCCGGATTTCCTTGTTCAGCTGGCGGGCGTGCCGGTTTCCATTGCCATGCTCTGGGCCGTGATTGTGGCCGGGGCCATGGCCATTTCTGATGCTTCCGGCCTTCCTGAAACTGTGAGGCCTTTTGCGGACGCGCTCCTGGCCCTTTGGATTGACCTGGCGCTGGACGCTGTGGCGATCCGGATGAAATACTGGACCTGGGTCATTCCTCTTCATGAAGGCTGGTTTGGCGTGCCGTCCGGCAATCTTTACGCCTGGATGTGGGTGGCGTTTTTCTTTTCCGTTCTCGCACGCTACGTCCGCACACGCGGGCCGCGCTCGGTCTGGCTGTACCTGCTGGTTCCGCCCGCGGCTTATCTTCTTCTTTTTATCCAGCTTCATCTTGCCGGATACCTGGGCGCGTTCCTGGGGCTGAAAACCCCCAATCAAAGGCTCTGGCTTTTCGCGCTTCAATTTTTACCTTTCGCGGTCCTTGTGGTCTATCATTTAAGGCAGGCCGTGCCGGTTTCACGGCCCGCGCTGTTCTGGAAAGTCAGCCGGTTTTTCATGCACGGCTATTTCGGAGTCAGCTTTATTGTTTTGGGTTTTTACCGGGACACGCCTCTGCTGGCGCCGGTCATTCTGGCGGTGCTGGCCGGAGAGTTCCTGATTTTTAAATTTTTCGAAAAGGTGAAGTCGTGAGCGACGAAGATTTTCAAATTCCTGAGGAAGAGGAACATCCGGAAAAACTCCGGAAAAAATGGGAAGCCGAGGAGTTTGAAGAAGAGTTTCAGGAAAAAGGCCTGAAACCCTGCCCCCATTGCGCCAAGTGGATCAGCCGCAAAAGCTTTTCCTGTATTTACTGCGGCGGCCGCGTGTTTCACGAATCCGGACTGCTTGGCAGAATGGCTTACTGGGCGGCCAGCGGCAGGGTCCTGTGGGTGCTGGCCGCGCTTTTGATTTTTGTTCTCGCCATGGTCATGGTAAGGTTCTGAGATGAAAAATCCCGAAAAGTTTTTTCCTCATCTGCAAAAGCTCATGGCTTATGAAGAAGCCGAGGAAATCGAACAATTCCGCCAGGAATTTTTAAAACGCACTCCTGAAGAAAGGCAGCTGGCAGGCAAGGCGCTGCTGCGTCTGGAAATCCGGGAGTTTCATTACACCCCCGCAGGCCATCGGCTGGTCAGTTTTCAGTACGCGGACGGGAAAACCCTGCCGCTTTATTCCCCGGATGCCGGTGACGTGGTCACGCTTTCCGCGGCGGGATATGATTTTATGGACCTGCCCATTGGCACGGTTTATGAAAAAGACCGCAAGGTCATCACCGTGGCTTTTAATTACGAACTGCCGGACTGGGTGCAGGAAAGCGGCGTTTACGAGCTGAACATCGCGGGCAACCGCGCGACGTACAAAAAAATGAATGACGCGCTTGAAACCGTGATTGGCGCGGACCACAGCCGCACGGCTTTTTTCCGCGATATTTCTCTGGGCGTCAAAAAGCCGGAAAGCTTCGACCCTCTGCCGCTTGAAAAGATTTCTTTCTTCGATCAAAACCTCAATCCATGGCAAAAGCAGGCGGTACAAAAAGCCATGGCTGTGCGGGACGTGGCCCTGGTGCACGGGCCTCCGGGCACGGGCAAGACTACGGCGCTGATTGAAATCATCCGTCAGGCCGCGGCCGCGGGAAAGTTCACCTTTGCCACGGCGCCCAGCAATACAGCCTGCGACCATCTGCTGGAGTGCCTGGTTCGCGCCGGGGTCAATGCCATCCGCCTGGGCCATCCGGCCAGGATCATGAAGCATTTACGCGGCCATACCATGGACTTCAAACTCGCGGCCCATCCTTATGCCAAACAGATCGATGAACTTGAAAACCGTCTGCATCATCTTGAGACGCAGCGGGAACGTAAAAAAGACCGCGGAACTTTTCGCTTTGAAGACCGCAGGGAATTTTCTGATGAGAAAAGACTGCTCAAGGACGAGATCCGCGAGCTGGACCGCCGCATTGTGGACCAGGTGCTTCGGGAAGCCGAGGTCATGGTGGGGACGCTTTCCAGCGCCACGGACCCGCTTTTGAAAAAAAGGCCTTTTGACCTGCTGGTCATGGACGAAGCCAGCCAGGCTGTGGAGCCGGCGGCGTGGATCCCGATTGTGCGCGCGCAGAAAATGATTCTGGCAGGCGATCATTTTCAGCTTCCGCCCACAGTGCGCTCCAAAAGAGCGGAAGAAGGCGGGCTGACCCTGACGCTTTTTGAAAGGCTGCATCCGCTTGTGGGCGAAGAACGCCGCATGCTGCTCAGGACGCAGTACCGCATGCATGAAAAAATCATGACATTTTCTTCCCGGGAATTTTACGGCGGGGAATTGATCGCGGACAAGGCCGTGAAAGAACACACGCTGGCGGACCTTGAGCATGTCGGCCGCACTCCGGAAACCGAAGAAGTTTTTCTTTTTCTCGACACCGCGGGCCGGGGTTTTGAAGAAGCGCTTGAGCCGGGCAGTGAAAGCCGGTACAACGCGGAAGAAGCCGGACTGGTGCTGAAGCATGTCACGCGCCTTCTGGAGGCAGGGGTCAAGCCGGAAGAAATCGCGGTCATCAGTCCTTACAGCGCGCAGGTCCGGCTTTTGGCCAGCCGCATGCCGGACCCGGGTATTGAAGTCGACAGCGTGGACGGTTTTCAGGGCCGTGAAAAAGAAGCCGTGGTGCTTTCGCTGGTGCGTTCCAATATGGAAGGCGAGCTTGGGTTTCTGGCCGACACGCGGCGCATGAACGTGGCCATGACACGCGCCAAACGCAAATTGATCGTGATTGGCGACAGCGCCACGCTGGCCAATATTCCTTTTTATAAAAGGTTCATCCAGTACGCGGAGTCTATCGGCGCTTACCGCAGTTCATGGGAAGAGGTTTGAGCTGCTGAAATCATTTTGACAGAAAGATTTTCTGTCTGTAGCCTGTTCACATAACACTCGGAGGATTTCATGAAGAAGCCTGTTTTGAATGTTTTGGTATTGATGATTATGGCGGGGCTGGTTCTTTCTCCTGCCGCAGCGTTCGCCAAAAAAGAAGACGGCGGGCTGAACTGGCGCAAGGGGAGTAACCCCCCGGGTCCTGTGGGCGGCGCCGGAGCCGGTCCGCGTTTCAAGGACAACCCCAATAAAATTGACAATCCTCCGGGTTTGGCCGGAGGACGCGGTACAGACTGGAAAAACCCTCCCGGCCCCAAAGGCGGAGCGGGCGCAAGCCGCAGACGCGCGGGGAATCCTCCGGGTCCCGCCGGCGGCCCTGGAGCGGGTCCTCGTTTCAAGGACAATCCCAATAAAATTGATAATCCTCCCGGCCCGGTTGGCGGCAAGGGAACAGACTGGGGAGGAAATCCTCCCGGACCCGCAGGCGGAGCCGGAGCAGGTCCCCGCTGGACGGACAACCCCAATAAAATCGATAATCCTCCCGGCCCGGCTGGCGGCAAGGGAACGGACTGGAAGAACCCTCCTGGCCCCAAAGGCGGACCGGGCAGAGGCCCTGGCCGCAGACCCCGCCGCGCTAAACCGGCGCAGGATTCTGCCGCGCAAACCCCGGCTCCTGCAGCAGATGAAGCCGCGGCCCCTCAGGCCGAAGTTCCGGCTGAAGAAGAACCGGCGAGCACTTATTAGCACAGGCTGTCATTCGCTAGCCTTAAAACCGCGGAGGGGGCAAAATCCCTTCCGCGGTTTTTCTCTTTTTTCATTTGAATAACCCATTGCTGTGATTCGTCTTATGTGGTACAAGCGGGCCTATGGTTGATCCAGATGTCGAACTTGTCCAGCAGGCCAGGGCCGGAAATCAGGAAGCTTTCGGCAAGCTCGCGGGCAAGTATTATGAGATGGTTTTCGCGGTGGCATTCGGCGTTTTGCATCATCGGGAAATGGCCCGGGATGTGGCGCAGGAAGTTTTCATGAAGGCCCAGCGCGAAATTTCGCGCTTTGAAGGCAAGTCCAAGTTCAAGACCTGGATTTACCGGATCACCGTCAACGCTTCCATTGATGAGCAGCGGCGGAAAAAACCCTCGCAGTCGCTGGACGCGACGGACGCGAGTGATGACGAGGATGAAAAGCCGGTCATCATCACCGATACCAGCGCGGGGCCGCGTGAAAAAGCCGAGCATGAAGAACTGAAAAAACTGGTCGCGGCCGCGCTTGAAAAACTTTCACCCGACCACCGGGCCGTTCTGGTGTTGAGGGAATGGCAGGACCTGAGTTATGATGAGATCGCTGAAACGCTGGGTCTCGAGCTGGGAACCGTGATGTCACGGCTGTTTTACGCGCGCAAAAAGCTCGCGGAAGTTTTGAGCGGCAAACTAGAGGTTAAATAAAAACATGAATCCTGAAGAGCTGGAAAAAAAAGCGGTGGGTCTTTACCGGGAATTGATTTCCGGAGAGCTGTCCCGGCCGGGTTTTGCCGAGGAGAAGAAAGCTTTCCTGGAAAGATTCCGGCCCGCGCCCGTCTGGATTCCGGGTTTTGAATTTTTTGTTCCTGCCGCGGCGCTGGCATGCCTTTTCATTTATTTTTACGCGCTTGCTCCCGGCATCAATCCGCTCAAGGCGCTGAAGCACCGCCCACGGCCCGCAGTAGTCCAGGGCGTGGACACTTCCGTTATCAGAAAAGACGCGCCTGCGGACCCTCGAAAGGTTCCGCCCCAGCCCCGGCCCACGCGGCATCAGATTCCGCAGAAGACCCTGTTTCCGCGCGTCATTGTCAAAAGCGCGACCAGCAGTGTGGGGCAGCCCATGGTTTTTCAGAAAAAAATCGACTACAAGCCCATCACCGTTATCTGGGTCTTTATTAAACCTACGGGGGTTCCCGCATGAAAAAATTCCTTATTTTGCTGACCGCCCTGGTTTTTGCTTTTCCTTCCGTGCCTTGCCGGGCGGAGGAAGCTGTCCGGGTCCACACCACCATTCTTGTGGCCTCCAATAACGGCAATGATTTCAACCTGGTCAATGACGCTTACCGCGACCAGCTGATCCAGCTTTTCTCCTATACAGCTTATACCCAGGTGGATGACATCAACAGTGACCTTGCCAACCTCCAGCCCAAGGTGCTGGACCTGCCGGATGGCTATCAGCTGACTTTGACCCTGACCAAGGTGGAAAAGGGGCGGGTCATGGTCCAGGCAGGCATCCGCAAGGACAATAAAGAGTATTTGGACACCGTGGTGTCCATTTTAAGGCCCGGGGTCGTATTCCTCGGGGGGCCGCCGGCACAGGGGGGCGCTTTAATTATTGTGCTGGAAACTGGCTTTTGAAATGAATAAAATAAGTCCCCGAACGTCGTAGTACCAAGCAGCACAAAACGAAAACTGAAAAAGGAGTAGCACCCATGAAAAGAACCAGTTTATACGCCATCATGATGCTGATTGCGTTTGGCTTGGTCGTTGCTCAGCCCGCGATGGCCGCTGAGAAGAACGCCAATGCCCTTGTGATCGCTGACTTTGACACCGGTGACAAGCCCAACAATATCGGCGGTGACTTTGGAGCCTGGGACAAGGATCCTAATGATGATACTCAGGGAACCCAGCTTTCCTTCGAACCCGAAGATTCGCTCGGCGATCCGGCCGGCTATTCCGTGAAGCTCAGCTATGACGTGGATTCCCCGAACCCCGCTTATAACGGGATGTGGATGAAGCTCAATGGCGAGAACGCCACGGCTTACAACACTTTGACCTTTTATGTTAAGGGGTCGAAGGATTCCGGCTTCACCAAGCGCGTGAAGGTGGAAATGAAGGACATGAGCAATAAGTCCTCACCCTACATTGTTTCCAATATCACCGATCAGTGGCAGAAGGTCTCGATTCCTTTCGAGAAGTTCCGCCGTATTACTGACTGGAGCAGCATGAACGAATTCGTGGTGGTGTTTGATGATATCAACTCCAGCCCGAAGACGGGTGCTGTTTACATCGATAACATTGCCTTCGAGAAACAGTAAATTTTGAAGCAATTGTTTTCGCGGATAACCGCTGAAAAGTGCCAGGCCCTGAAAGGGGTCTGGCACTTTTTCTTTTTAACCGCCCTTGTTTTGCAGGCCGCGTCCTTCTCCGGATGCACCACGGTAAAAGAAGGCCTGGGTTTTAAGAAACTGGATGTTCCGCCCGAATTCAACCAGACGGTCCTGCTTGAAGTCCAGGGTGACTACGAAAAGTTTCAGGCCACTCGCTCAGGCTACGACGTGGGTGACCTGCAGAATTTTCATACCCAGCACACCTTTCCGATCGTCATTGAAGACGCTTTCAAGGAAATGTTCAGCAAAGTCGAGATCATTCCCCAGGAAGCCAAAATCGACACCTCGGCGCCCGATGTTCCCGCGATTTTTGAAGTCAAGATCCTGGACCTGGCCAACGACGTTTATGACGGCGGGGAAGACTACCGCAGCCAGGCTGTGCTGGCCGTGGCCATGAAAACACCGGAAGGTGAAATCATGTGGCAGAAAGCTTTCCGCGGCGAAGGGTATGTGCATGTGGACCCGCAGTTCGGCACGGGCCTTGGCCCGGAGCAGGCGGTTCTGGACGCCATGCGTGACGCCCTTGACCAGATGCAGAAGGCCATTGTCGCGGCCCCTGAAGTCCGCACCCATATGAAGTACTACCAGTCCATTGACGCGGCCCGCAAGGAAAAAGAAGTCCAGCTCTGACCCG
>CAZIQJ010000010.1:11467-23669 GCA_964541285.1 uncultured bacterium
AAATTTGACAAATCAAAAAACGCCGGGTATCTTTTCCATACCGCATTTTTTCCAGGCACCCAGACTTGTGCGGCCGGAGGGCAAGACATGGACTTACCAACCGGGAAAGCAACTGACGCGGGGTTTCTGGATCCGCTTTACCTGATCCGCGAAATCGCCGAAAACACCCTGCAGAAAATTCAGTCGCAGAACACTTCCGATGCCCGTGAAATTTTGTTACGCGCCAGCAAAGCCCTTTCAGAAACCGTTGAACAGGCGGGCCGGATCATTCAGATGATTGACCACCTTCGCTCGCTCAGCCGCTCCCGGCCGGGCGCGGACACGACGGCCTCCATTCACGACTGCACGCACCAGGTGCTGCGCGCCATGCAGTACGAATACCCGCTCAAGAACATCACGTTTTTAAAAATTCTTCCCCATGACCTCAGCCCCGTGGCCATGTCGCCCCAGCATCTTGAAACCGTCCTGTTCCAGCTGATTTGCCATGCCCGCCAGCGCGTGCAGGGCCAGAAATCCGGCATCCTGACGCTTGAAGCCGCGGAAAAAATTTACCTGACGCCTGAAAACTCGAGTCAGAAACGCTTTACCCTCAGGCTTTCCAACAGCGGGCCGGAAATTGACGCCAAAGACATGCCGCACCTTTTTGATCCGTTCCTCAGCCCGGACAAGCACGGCTTCGGCCTGTACCTGGTGCGCAAGATCGTGGAGCATTACAATGGCATTATCCAGGTGGAGACTCACACCCGCGGCACCTCCCTTTACCTTGAAATTCCCTCATGACCTCCCAGCGTAAAATCAGGCTTCTGGCCATTGACGATGAAGAAGGCGTGCTTGAAATGATCCGCGATCATTTTGGCGTGCGCGGCTATGAGGTCATGACCGCTTCTGACGGCGGCGAGGGGGTTGAAATCTGCGCGCGCGAAAAGCCGGACATTATCCTGCTCGACCTTAAAATGAAGAAAATGGACGGGGATGAAGCCATTCCGCATCTCAAGGCAAGTTCTCCAGAAACAAAAATTTTCGTGGTTTCCGCGTATCAGGACGAGGCCGTGGCGGTCCGAATCAAGGGCCTTGGAGTGGACGCTTATTTTGAAAAGCCTGTGTCCATTATTGAGCTTGAGAAATCTGTCAGAAAATTGTTTCATCCGGTCTGATTTTTCGGACTTTCCCTCCTCTTGACACGAAAAACGAGCCGAATTTACTTCCCCGTTTAAACTTTAAAAAAGTTTTTCTGATAGGAATGTTAAGCTTTATGATGATCTTAAGACTTTTGTAAAAACTTTTAATTAAGGCCGTTGTAAAATCCGCACAGATTTTCAAAAAAAAGTTCAAATTCTGCGAAAAAACTATTGATTCGAAAAACACCGCAAGTAAAATACGCCCACTCTTAGTTACCTAGTTTTATCCATATTTTCTTAGCAGCACCAAGCTTCTTCGTATCTCCCGGCCGCGATCCCTGTGCGGCATGAAGTCAAAAAATTATATTTTAGGAATTTCGCCCTTCCCGGGTTCCTCAACCGGCCGCGGCTGTTCCGTCTTCATATGCGAGTGCCTGTAGAGAAAGAAAATCATTCAAACGGCTTCATGACTTTGCCCGAGGTGCAGGTTTTCCTGGGGGTGAAGTCCCGTAAAACCATTCTTAAATACATCACCAGCGGTCGGCTCAAGGCCTACAAACTGGGCGGCACCCGCTGGCGCATTGCTTCCGAAGACGTTCAGGCCTTTCTCAAGGCCGAATTCATGAGCATCGCCGCTCCCAAACCCAAAGCCCCCTCCCAGGCGGTGGAGCCGTGAACATCTACTCCTTGTCGGTTTTGCTGTTTTCTTTCGGGGTGTTTCTGATTGCCTTTCTGGCTTTTGCCAAAAGGGGAGATGCCATCGCCATTAGATTTACTTTTTTCAGTTTCAGTGTTTGCGGCTGGGGTTTTCTTTACGGCATCTGGACCAGCCAGGGGTATTCTGCCGAATTAACGTTGGCCCTGATCCGGGCGTCAGAAGTTTTCGCGGTCTTTATTCCGATTACCTGGGTGCATTTTATCCTTGTGTTTGTGGGCAAAAAAGAGCCGTTCAGGCATTTTTACGCGGCGAATTACGCAGCTGCCATGCTGATGGCGGCATTGGCTCCCACGCCTTTATTTTTTTCAGGAGTTCATGAGATCCCCGTATTTCATTATTACAAGACCGCGGCCCCTGTTTTTTATGTGTTCATGGGGATCTTTTTCACGCTCGTTCCTTATGCTTTCTACCACTTGCTCAAGGCTTACAGGCAGGCCTCGACTGAGCACCTGAAAGCACAGCTTTTTTACCTTTTGATCGGATGGCTGGTTTCTTTCGGCGCGGGAAGCTCAACGTTTTTTCCGGTTTTTAAAATCACAGCTTTTTTGCCCGCGCTTTGCCTGATGCCGCTTTACCCGGTTTTTGTGGGCCTTGCCCTGATACGCTACGGACTCTTTGACGCGGAGCAAATGGCGCAGGCTTTTCAGCGCGAAAAACTGACAGCTATTGGCACTGTGGCGGCCAGCCTGAATCATGAATTGAGAAACCCTTTTTTTATGGCAAAAGGAAAGGCTGAAACCTTTCTTGACCAGATGGAACGAGGGCTTTGTCCGGTTGACAGCAAAACCAGAGAAACTGTTCAGGGGATTTACGCGCACCTGACGCGCGCTTCTGAAATCATGCAGAAATTCTCGGACTTCGCCAAGCCCTTTTATCAGGAAACCCGTAAGGAAAAGGTGGTAGTCCGCGAGGCCTTTGAAAATGTGCTTCAGCTTGTTTCCGGCGAGTTTGAGATGAATAAAATCCGAGTCAATGTAGTGCCCTCCAACGGTCTTAGCGTGCAGGCCAGCCCGCGGCATTTTGAGGAGATTCTCTTTAATCTCATTACAAACGCCTGCCACTCTATGGAGCAGGGCGGGGAACTGACGCTCAGCGCGTGCCAGCCCAACGGGAAGGTTATTGTGGAGGTTTCAGATACAGGCTCGGGCATTGCAAAAGACAGGCAGAAAAAAATCTTTGAACCTTTTTACACAACCAAGACCGAGAAGGGCACGGGCCTTGGGCTTTATATCACCAAGCAGCTTGTGGAGCGCAATGGCGGCCGCATTTCCGTGAAGTCAAAGCCGGGCGCGGGCACGACTTTTCGTCTGGAGCTTGCAGGCGTATGAACCTCTATGCAGTTTCTCTGATTTGCTTTGGGTTTGGAGTAGTTTTGACAGCTATTCTTGTTTTGGTTAAACGTAAAGATTCAACCGCTCGGCGTTTTGGCTTTTTTAGTATTTCTGTTTCAGGATGGGCGGCTTTTGCGGCTCTTTGGACTTCCCAGTTATATTCTGCCGAAGATGCTCTTTTTTTTAACCGGTGTTCGCACATGTTTGCGGCGTTTATACCAATACTGTGGGTGCATTTTGTTTTTGAGTTTATAGACAAAAAAGAACCCTTTAAGAACTTCTATCTTTCTAATTATTTTTTAAGTTTATTTTTTTTGCTTGTAAGCCATCAACCATATTTTGTTGCGCCTCTCGCTCCTCCAATCGTTGGATTTAAGTATTTTACCGCGGCTGGATTTTTATATCATTTTTACGTAATCTTTTTTTATACGTTAATTCCATATGCATTTTATTATTTATGGCGTGCTTACCGGAATTGACAGAAATCAATTGCGATGTCTGGTCATTGGCACGGCATTGGGATTTGTAGCTGGCGGAGCGTCTATCCCGCCAATTTATCGCATTCCAATTCCTCAGTATGGTTTAGTGCTAATGCCCCTTTACGCAGTTTTTACCGGGATCGCCCTTATCCGTTACGGCCTTTTTGATGTCCAGGAAATCGCGGATGCTTTCCAGCGCGAAAAAATGGCGGTGCTTGGCACTATGGCCGCAAGCCTGAACCATGAGCTTCGCAATCCTTTGTATGTGGCCAAGGGCAAGGCGGAATGTCATTTGGACAGCTTGGATCGCAAGGCATTCGATTCTTCTGAAGAGGTTAAAAACGCTAGCCGTGAAACCGCAACTGTGGTTTTGAATCAGTTGACGCGCGCGCTTGAAACCATGCAAAGGTTTTCTGATTTCGCAAAGCCGTTTGATCTGAAGAGCAATAAAGAAAAAGTCGTGCTGCGTGAAGTTTTTCAGGACGTGCTTGAGCTTGTTTCGATTGAGTTTCAGGGCGCCGGGGTCAAGCTTACGCATAATCTGCATAATGGCCTTGCGGTCACAGCCAACCGCCGTCACATGGAAGAGATTTTGGCAAACCTGATGCTCAATGGCTGCCAGGCCATGAGAGGCACAGGAGGCAATCTTGGAGTTTTCGCGGAAAAGCAAAGCGATAAAGTGGTGCTCCGTGTTTCTGACACCGGCCCGGGTATTTCAGAAGAGAACATGAAAAACATCTTCAAGCCCTTTTACACCACCAAAAAAGAAGGCACGGGCCTTGGTCTTTATATCACCCGCCAGCTGGTTGAGAAAAACGGCGGCCGGATTTCTGTGAAGTCTTCGCCCGGTCAGGGCACTTTCTTTCGTGTGGAGTTTAAGCAATGAATTTAATCTACCCCATTGGTCTTCCTATTGCGCTTTCCCTGACGGCCTACAATGCTTTTTTGACGGGTTTTATCGCGCTTCTCAAGAGAAAGGACCGTGCCGGCCTGTTTTATTTTATCTCCAATCTTTTTATTTTTTTGTGGGGCGTTGGCATTTCCTTCATGCTTCATAACGCGCTGCCTGCCTCGATCGCGGATTCCTGGGGTACATTTTCCCAAAAGATGGCTTTATGCATTCCTGCAACATGGCTGCATTTTGTTCTTGTGTACACAAACAAGGAGAGAGAGTTTAAAAACGTTCTCTTTTTTACCTATGGGGTAATGTTTTTGATTTTCCCATTTACATTTACCGGGATCCATATCACCGGTTTTCACGAGATTGTAGAGGTTAATCGTTACCCGATACCCGGCCCATCTTATTATGCGTTTACTGTCTTTTTTGTGATTGTTGTCATGTTTTCTTTCTGGGTTTTTTACAAAGCAATTAGAGAGGAAAATGACAGGGAGAGAAAACTGGACTTAAAGCTTGTTTGTTTCTCTTCTCTTTATGGTTTTGCTATGGGGTCCTTGTCTTTTTTGCCCGTCTATGGAATCCGTTTCCCTCAATACAACCTTTTGCTTATGCCTGTCTGGCAGGTCTTGCTGGCCTATGCCATGATTCGACACCGTGCGTTTGATTTGGTTAAAGTGGCCGAAGCCGCTCAAAAGGACAAACTGGCCGCTATTGGCACGCTTGCTTCAAGCATTAACCATGAAATTCGAAACCCTCTTTACGTCATTCAGGGGCTGGCAGAGTCTCATCTGATTAATTATGAAGAAGGGATTTACGCAAACCCCCAGACAGCGGTTGATAAGGCAAACGATATTTTAAAGCGCATTCGCGAGCATGCGGGCCGTGCCATGGAAATCATGAAGAATTTTGCCTTGTTTGCCCGCCAGAACCCCGCGGAGGCGAATGTGTCCAGTATTTCCCTGAATGATGTCCTGAATGGTGTTTTTCCGCTTGTACGGCACGAAATGGATTTTGAAAAAATCGAATTTGTTAAAAACATTCCTCAAGGTTTGTCACCAGTGCGTCTGGATATCCGGCAGGGAGAAGAAATCTTTTTTAACCTTATTGTGAATGCCTGCCAGGCGATTAAGAGGCAGGCGCAGGATGCAAGCTGCGAGTTTCAGGATGAAACCCCTGATTCTAAAAAAGGCGGACGGATTGAAATTTCCGCGAGCCAGCACAATGGCTCCGTCTGCGTGGTTGTAAAAGATAATGGGCCGGGGATCTCTGCAAGGCAGACAAGCCAGATATTTGAGCCTTTTTATACGACCAGAAAAGAAGGTACCGGCCTTGGGCTGTATGTCACCCGCCAGCTGGTGGAAAAAAACGGCGGTAGAATCTCCGTTCAGTCAAAAGGGGGGCAGGGAACTTCGTTTTTGCTGGAACTCAAGCGTGCTTGAGGATTTATGAAGTCTGGCCGATATACAGAGTTGGATAATTTGCTCATTTTAAACTGAGGGAAATATCAGATGAAGAAGCACATCCTTGTCTTTTTCGCGATTTTAACGTTAATTCCCGCCAAAGCCTTTGCCGTGGGGTCTGGGGCATTTGAAAATGCTTCTTTCAGCCCTCAATCGATTGCGGAATCCAATGCTGTTGTGGCCCAGGCAACAGAGCCGGCTGCTATTTCCTATAACCCTGCCGGTATTACGCAGTTAAAGGGTTTGAATGTGCAGCAGAATTTCACATTCATTAATATTTTTACAAGGCATTCCCAAAACGGGGATGAGCATTACAGCGCTCAAAAATTTATAGGCATTCCAACGGGTTATATGACTGTTAATCCCGGAATCCTGAATAATCGCGTTGCCTTGGGTGTTGGAGCGGATGCTCCGTTTGGTCTTGCGAATCAATATGAATCTTATCATCCACACGTTAAGCATACCGGGTATGTTAATTATCTTAAGATGTATGCGGTTAAACCAGTCGTTTCCTTCAAGTTGAACGAAAAGCTTTCCATAGGCGGCGGGCCTGTGTGGTATCGAATTTTTGATTTTGGAACCGTACTGGCTTATCCAAACTCAGCTTTGGCAGCGTCATTACCAGGATTAGGGTTTGAAACTGCGCCCGATGGGCAACTTCGGGCGAATCTCTCCGGCAATACCTGGGGCTGGCATATGGGTGTTTTGGCAAAGCCTTGGAAAAAGCATCAGTTTGGTTTTTATTTTCGCAGCCCCGTGACTGTTTTAGTTAAAGGCTTGATCAAGGTCGAAAATTCTCGGGCTACTGGGACCTCCCAGAATTTTGAGACCGGAGGGTATGGAAAAGTTGAATTGCCTTTGAATTTTACCTGGGCCTATGCGTATAAACCCAATGAGCGCACCAACATTGAAACGGACTTCGGCTTTACCCGGTGGTCTGCGCATAAGCGTCTTTACATCAATGCCGATCCCGTAAGCGCTGGTGATGATGGTTTGCTTGCGGCAGTAGGAAAAACTGATAAAAATTATGACAACGGCTTCTCCCTTCATCTGGGTGGAAACCGTAAGTTAAAAAGAACCAAAGACAAGCTCACGCTCCGCGGCGGCTGGCTCTTTTACTGGACGCCTATTCCCGATCAAAGTTTTATCCCCGCAGTTCCAGACGCTAACAGCATGGCTTTCAGCACAGGCCTTAGTTATGACATTAATAAGTACTTCCGGTTAGATTGTGCATATTTTGCCCGCATCTGGTTGCGCCGGCAGGTTAACAATAGTAATGCTACTGAGAGTGTTCCGAATGGCCCCGGATCTGTAGATGGTAAATATATGTCATATGGGCATGAGATATTTTTGGGTGTGACTTATAAGTGGGAAAATTTTTTGCCCGGGAAAAAGAATGATCAGGGCAGTCTTACTGACGGGTTAGCTAAAAGTTAGAATCTTGGAGTTTTATGGGCGTTGAGCGCATAGAAATAAATTCTGACGATATCGTTCTCAAAGGGAAACTTTATGAGCCCGCCGATTTATCCAAGTGTAAAGGGATTATAATTTTTACCCATGGGCTAGGATACTGCTCGCGACAATATAAGATAAGCGGTGATTTTTTCTCGGAAAAGAATTATGTAATTTTGACTTATGATTTGAGAGCTCATGCATCTACGCAAGGGCGGTGGACTTTAGATAATTCCGTGAATGACTTAATTAGAATTGTCGATTTTTTGCAGAAGAGGTACTTTTTTGAAAATAAAAATAAAATATGTGTTATGGGGCATAGTACCGGCGCTCTGATAAGTTTATTAGCGGCATATAAAGATCAAAGGATCTCTTGCGCTAGCGTTGTTACCGTAGTTACATGCCTGGCGGATTCGTATAAGTTTTGGTTTAAAAGTGGCTACAATGTAGATGTTAAATGCTTTTTTAAATCAAAGGGCGTCATTCCAGACATTATAGATAAATTTATGGATGACAGCGAAATGCTTAATCGTTATCGAAGGGGTGAACTCTCGAAGTCGGTTTTGAATATTCCTCACCGTTATGGAATGCTTAAGTCGGAAAGCTGGGACGACTTTTTCTTTGAGATATCAAACTCTGTCGATGTCATTCGCCTAGCAAACAAAATTCATTTTCCTATATTATTGTTCCGTGGCGCCTCAGATGAGGTTATGGATCCAGAAAAAACCAATGAGCTATTTAATGCTGTAAAGAAGAATAATCCTGAAACGCAACTTATTATTACTGAGTCTAAAGATCACTTCCAGAATGATAGTTGGGATTTGATCCAAAAAGAAACAGCTTTTTTTATAGAACGTATTTTTGAATGCGATAACCAGGCTATTCGCAAGCATGCTTAAAAAAACCCTCGTTGTATTCGATAATTTTTTTTATAGAGTCCTTCTTAGAAATCTTCTCAAGACATCTAAGCTTGGGTATGGATTTACAACGACAGGCGCCGAGTCAGGTGTTAATTTTGAGCATATTTATGACAACAAAGCGCAGGGTAAGTATCTGATCGGAAAGTATGTTGACAGGATTCTCCTTAATCTTCCCGCTGTTCAAGCAACGAGGATGCGTAAAGATGAGGTTAAGCGTGTTTTATGGAATGAGATATCGAATAATTCTATAAAAAATAGAGCAACTAAAATTTTTGATATAGGGTCTGGTGGTGCGCGTTATCTGAGAGAACTCAGCAGTGAATGTCCAACAGGGAAGGTAGAATCATTCTGCATTGATAAGGATAAGAACTGTATTTTATTAGGAAAAGAGCTATCTAGAAAACAAGGGGTTGAAGGCATTCGTTTTACAAAGGGGGATGCCTTTAATCTTGAAAAGTTAAAAAAATTTTCGACAAAAAAAGGTTGGCTTCCAAATGTCGTGATCGCTTCCGGCTTTTTTATTTATTTTAATAACGAGGTTGTGGAAAAGATGCTTCGGGAAATATGGAGTTTCCTGCCACCGGGAGCTTTGATTATCTTCTCCTCATATGAGCAGTTAAACACGAGGAAGCTTATGCGTAAAAGTATGCAAACTTCAACGGGAGAAGATTGGACTCTTTATTATCGCTCTCCGGATTATTGGAGAAAGACGCTTTATGATATTGGGTTTTCCGAGGTCTTTATTTTTAGAGACCAATGGCGAATGAATAATATTTGTACGGCGAGGAAATAGATGCTTTTTTTACATGAGACCACAATTTTTGGTGGAATCAGCCTGATTAATTTTTTGACATGCGTATTTATCGGTTCCTTCCTTCTTTCTAGAAGTAAGGGGAGGCCGGTAAATATTGCGTACTGTATTTTTGACTATTGCATTGCTTTTTATGCTTTTTTCTATTTTCTCTGGCAGTCAACGCAAGATCCTGAGCTCGGAAAAACATTTTTCAAGTTTTGCATAGTCGGAGTAGTTCTAATTAACAGTGCTTTTTTTCAGTTCACACTTGTTCTTCTTAAGATTGATAAAAAGCTTAAGAAGGCTGCAGTTTTGGTGCACCTTCTAAATTTATTTTTCGTTTTTTGTGCTTTTTTTATGTTTTATGAAAAATGGAAAATAAAGTATTCCTATGGATTGTGGCCAATCCCCACAGCGTTATTCCACGTATACATTATGTGGTGGTTCGCGCAGGTTTTTATGTGTTTTTTAATGCTGTATCATTTCGGGATAAAAACTTCAGACGATAAACTGAAAAGCCAATTCAAGTGGATTTTTTGGGCGACATTAATCGCTTATGCGGGTGGCGCTACGAACTGGTTTGTTTGGTACGATATAAATTTCCCTCCGTATTTAAACTCGGGAATTGCAATCTACACCCTTGTTCTCGCCTATGCGATTTTCCGGCATCAGCTTTTAGGTATCGATGTAATCATTAAAAAAACTTTTGTTTTTGCTGGGCTCTTAGGGTTTGTTTTTGCAGTTTTTGCTTCAGCGACATTTGTTGTTCAGGAGGTACTGGCGGCTCTTGGTTTGGGGAAAGTCTGGACTTACGGCATCAGTTTGTTCCTCATTGTTCTTGGCTATGACCCCATCCGGAATTTCCTGGTCAATCTGACGGACAAGTTTCTCTTCCAGAAAAAATACGACTACCAGAAGCTTCTCAAGGACGCCTCCCGCGGCATGTCCAAGATCGAGAGCCTGCAAAAGCTGCTCGGCCTGGTCATTCACTTCATCACCATGAAAATGCGCGTCAAGAACGCGGCAGTCATGCTGAAGCGCCGCGACAATGAGTTTGAGCTTGGCTACCAGCGCGGCTACATCAAGAATTTCCTCGAATACCGTCTGGATGACACCAACCCCATGATCCACTACCTCAAGCGCGAAAAAGAGGCCATTGATGTGGAGCGCCTGCGGGAATATATGGAAGCGGGCAACAAGAAGAACGTCAAGGGCGAGCGGCCGCATGAATATGATTTCCACGCTATTTTACTGACCATGCAGGAGCTTTCCGCTTCCTGCGCTGTGCCCAGCTTTCTGGGCCGCGAGCTTCAAAGCATCCTTTTGCTGGGCGAGAAAAAATCCGGCGAATACTATTCCAATGATGACCTTAGCGTGCTTTTCACGCTGGCCCAGGAATCCGCCATTGCCATTGAAAACGCCAAGCTGTTTGACGAAGCCGTGCGCAAGTCCAGCCAGCTTGAAAAAATCAATGAGCAGCTGGAATATTCCCGCAACCTGCTGATGAAAGCGCTGCGTGAAACCGAAGTCGCGAACAAGCAGCTTCAGGACACGCAGGCGCAGCTGATCCACGAGCAGAAAATGGCCACGCTCGGCCGCCTGGCCGCGTCCGTGGGCCATGAAGTCAACAACCCGCTGACCATTCTTTCCATGAATGTCTCGCGCGCCATTCTGAAATACCGTAAAAACCCGGACCTGCGCGTGGGCGAAGTGCTCGACCTTTTCCAGAAAATGGAGCAGAATATCGGCCGTATCAAGGCCGTGGTCAACACGCTGACCGGCCTTCTGAAGCGCTCTGAAAAGGGCAAGTTTGAACCGCTCTCGCTCAAGCTGGTGCTTGAAGAAACCCTGCCGCTGGTGCAGTTCCAGACTTATCTGGACAACCTGACCGGCACCGAAGTGGATTTTGATATTCCGGGCTATGTGCCGCTGTTCCGCGGCGACCTTGAGCGTCTGCAGGAAGTGTTCCTGAACCTGTTCATCAATGCTTACCACGCCATGATGGGCCGCCGCAACCGGCGTATCCGCGTGACCGCGGAAATGGACGCGGAAAACCGTCACAACGTGGCCGTGCATTTCACTGACAACGGCTGCGGCATGACCGAAGAGATCATGAAAAAGATTTTCAATTACGGGTTCACGACCAAGCCGCCCGGCAAAGGCTCGGGCATGGGGCTTTACATGTGCAAATACATCATCGAGCTTCATGGCGGCGACTTGCGCGTCAAGAGCAAGGTGGGTGAGGGAACAACGTTCACAATCGTGCTGCCGGCTTACGAAGAAGGCGCGACCGATGTGGGCGACATGAGGATTGAAGCGACGAGCTGATTGCTTTTAAGCAGCCCGGAGGTTTAAATGAAAAAGATTTTGATCGTGGACGATGAAAGCGGAATTGTGGATGAAGTGAAGTCTTTCTTTGAAGAAGAAGGCTACACAGTCTATACCGCGGACACAGGCAAGGACGGCATTGACCTGGTCGCGAGCAAGCAGCCGGACGTGCTTCTGGTGGATATGAAGTTGCCGGACATGTCAGGCCTGAATGTGCTGAAAGCGGCCAAGGCAACATCGCCTCTGACCAAGATCATTGTGAACACCGGCTACGTGGACCAGAACGTTATTGATGAAGCCGAGCGCCTGGGCCGTGATTCTTTTCTCCAGAAGCCCTTTAACCTCGAACGCCTCTACGAAGAAATCCAGCGTCTGACCGCGGCCTGAGTTCTCCGGCCGCAAAGCCCCGAAGATCAATTCTGATAGGCCATGCTCTTTCTGGAGTGTTTTGCTGAATCCAGAGACTCTTCATTTTGACTTTATTAAAGTTTTTATTAAAAAGATCTATTATGTGTAGTTTTTAGAGTGCGAATAATAGACACGCCATGAAAATTTTTGATTTTTTGGTTGTTTTGCCCTTGCCGCCGGGATAATTTAACCCGGTTTACTTTTAAAAATTCTTACTCTGAAAAGGTGGGCTATGACCAACAATCGTTCCGGCAATCAGGAAAAACCCTCCAGCAAGACCGCTCTTATTGATTTCCA